>NZ_JDWE01000005.1:121525-138402 GCF_000685765.2 Frankia sp. BMG5.23 | reverse complement strand
CCGGACTACCGGGTGCTCCGGGGCTACCGGGGAAGCCCGGTCGACCGGCGGCCGGCGGGCGCGGGGTGGTCGAGGTGGCGAGCGCCGCCTCCCGGATCTCGTCGTCGATCCGCACCTTGACGTCGGACCGGGACAGCCAGGTCGGGCCGAACGCGCGGCTGCTCGCTCGGGCGAGTTCCAGGGCGAAGTCGGCGGCGTCGGCGAAGCGGATGCTCGGATCCTTCGCCAGCGCCCGCAGGATCACCGCGGAGACGGGTGGCGGAACCATGGTGAGCGGTTCCGGCATGATCGTCAGATGGTGGTGGGTCAGCGGTTGCACCGCCATCTGACGGCCGAACAGCGGCCGGTTGGCGATCATCTCGTAGAGCACACCCGCGAGGGCGTAAAGATCGGTGGACGGGAAGAGACGCGTCCCCATGATCTGCTCGGGAGCCATGTAACGCGGCGTTCCCAGGATCGCGCTGGCGGTGGTCTCCGCTCCGTCGAAAATCTTGGCGATGCCGAAGTCGGTCACCTTCAGCAGCCCGTCGCCGGCGAACATGATGTTGTCCGGCTTGATGTCCCGGTGCAGCACTCCGTGGCCGTGCGCCGTGGCGAGGGCGGCCGCGGCCGCGAGCCCGATCGAGCAGGTGGTCTCGGCGGAGACCGGTCCCGAGCTCATCCGCTGTTTGAGCGTGCCGCCGGAGAGCAGCTCCATGACGAGCAAGCAGGTGCCCTCATGCTCCACGTAGTCGTGGATACGCACGATGTGCGGATGATCCAGTTCGGCCAGCACCCGAGCCTCGGACAGGAAGCGGGTACGCAGATCGGGGTCGTCGGAGGTGTCCAGCAGGATCTTGATCGCGACCTTGCGGCCGATGAGCCGGTGCTGGCCGGCCAGCACGAGCCCGTAGCCACCCCGGCCCAAGTCGCCCTCGACGGAGTAACCGGGAAGCGCCGCCTCCACCCGAGATTTATCTATCAACAAGGTCCAGATCCGTCCGCTACCACGCCGGGCATCCGCTGTACCGCCACCCGTGCGCCGAGAACCATCCTGGCCTGCAATGACGCCCTTCGTCGGATTCCTGGTGATCCTACGGCCCTGACCCCCCATTCCCTACCCCCGGCAGGCCGATCCGGCGTGCCGGATCGGCGACACGGGCATGCCGACGGGGCTGACGAGCGCCGCCGCCGCCGCAGTGCGGATGATGGGCACTGCGGCACACGTTGAACCTGCGAGGAAGGGCATCCCACGTCATGTCGACAACCGAGCCCGCTGCCCCGGTGGCTCCGCTGGACATCACCGCGACCGAGGAATGGGCGGCGCTCACCACGCATCTGCGCGAGATCTCCGAGGTGTCCCTGCGGGATCTGTTCGCCGCCGATCCCCGGCGTGGCGAGACGTTCGCCGCCGAAGCGGACGGACTCTATCTTGACTACTCCAAGAACCGGCTGACCGCGCGCACCGTCGAGTTGCTGACCGCGCTGGCCCGGCGCGCCGGGCTGGCGGACCGGATCGAGGCGATGTTCCGGGGCGAGAGAATCAACGTCACCGAGAACCGACCGGTGTTGCACGTGGCGTTGCGCGCCCCGGCCGGAACCCGGATCGAGGTGGATGGCGTCGACGTCGTCCCCGACGTGCATCGGGTGCTCGACGCGATGTCCCAATTCGCCGACCGGGTGCGGTCGGGGGACTGGCTGGGGGCCACCGGTGAGCGGATCCGGACGGTGGTCAACATCGGCATCGGCGGCTCCGACCTGGGACCCGCCATGGCCTACGACGCCCTGCGCGACTATGCCGACCGGTCGATCGAAGTCCGGTTCGTCTCCAACGTCGACCCCACCGACATCTGGGAGGCCACCGCCGATCTCGATCCGGCCAGCACCCTGTTCATCGTCTCGTCCAAGACGTTCACCACCCTGGAAACGATCTCCAACGCGCGGGCCGCACGGTCCTGGCTCACCGGCCTGCTCGGCGAGGACGCCGTTTCCCGGCACTTCGTCGCGGTCTCCACGAATGCCGAGAAGGTCGCCGAGTTCGGTATCGACACCGTGAACATGTTCGAGTTCTGGGACTGGGTGGGCGGCCGGTACTCGGTGGACTGCGCGATCGGCCTCTCGCTGATGATCGCGATCGGGCCGCCGAACTTCCGGGAGTTCCTCGCCGGTTTCGCCGCTATGGACACGCACTTCCGGACGGCTCCGTTCGAGCGGAACCTTCCGGTTCTGCTCGGTCTGATCGGCCTGTGGTACCGCGACTTCTTCGGTACAGCGACGCACGCGGTGCTGCCCTACAGCCACTACCTGGGCCGATTCCCGGCTTATCTCCAGCAGCTGGACATGGAGAGCAATGGGAAGTCGGTCGATCTCACCGGGCGGCCCGTGTCGACGCCGACCGGACCGATCGTCTGGGGGACTCCCGGCACGAACGGACAGCATGCGTACTACCAGCTCCTGCACCAGGGGACAACGATCGTTCCGGCCGATTTCATCGGCTTCGTCCGGCCGAACCATCCCGGGGTGGGCACGGCGGATGGCGCCGGGGTGGACCAGCACGCCCTGCTGCTGGCCAACTTCCTGGCGCAGACAGAGGCCCTCGCGTTCGGCCGGACAGCCGCGGAGGTGGCCGCCGAGGGTGTCACGCCGGACCTCGTTGCGCATCGGACCTTCCCGGGTAATCGACCCTCGAACACCCTGCTGGCCCAGAAGCTGACTCCGTTCGCCCTCGGTCAGCTGATCGCACTGTACGAGCACAAGGTGTTCACCCAGGGGGTCATCTGGGGGATCAACAGTTTCGACCAGTGGGGCGTGGAGCTCGGCAAGGTGCTGGCCGGTCGGATCATTCCGGAACTCGGGTCCGAGCAGGAACCGGAGCTGGGGCATGACAGCTCGACGAATGCTCTGATCAAGCGTCTGCGGGCCGGCTGACGCCCGCCGGGGATCCAGCCAACCGAGGCATGTTACTCTGCGTAATCGATCGGGGGTGGCCCCGCGCGGTGACGACATCGGGGGGTGGAAGTCATGCGGGTGGATGCTGGAGCCTTGCGGATGTCCGTGCGGCGGACAGGCGAGGACGTGCTCATCGAACTCGCCGGGGAACTCGACACGGCCGGGCGGCTCCGGTTCCGTGAGCAGATCGGCGAGCATCTCGGCCGGGGCGGGGGGACGGTCACGGTGGATGTCGCGGGCCTGCGCTCGATCGACGTCCCGGGGCTCGCAGCTCTGCTCCGCGCCGATCTGCTGCTCCGCCGGGTGCACTCATGTCTGGAGATCCAGGCACCCACGCCGGCGTTCGCCGCGTTGTTGCGGGAGGCCGGTCTCGACGGTCGGCTGCGGGTCGGTGGGGGATCCCGCCGCCGCTGACCGCCCCCTCGACTGTCCGCATCCCGCGGGCTGGGAGACGGCTCAGCCGATGAGCGGTGACGTCCGATCGCCCGATGACGCGGGTGCGCTGGGGGTGGCGGGTGCGCTGGGGGTGGCGGGTGCGCTGAGGGCTGCGGGTGCGCTGAGGGCTGCGGGTGCGCTGAGGGCTGCGGGTGCGCTGGGTGACGGTCGTGCACCGGATGGTCCGGAGTCACCCACCGAGGCGGTGCCGTCCTCGGTGACCAGGGAGAGCAACCCGCGGGAGCCGATCAGACGTTTCTCGATTCCGCCCATCATGAGCATCCCCGCCATTACGAAGAGTGGAAAACCGAGCACCATCAGCAGGACGGGTGGTGTGAGACTCACCGAAAGACCCCCAGGCTGGCTTACGGATCTGATCGGCACCATGGACGCCGTACCGTAGGCGTTACCCTCGGACCTCCGTTGCTCACGTCCCGACAGTCGTCTCACCCGACTCGGGTGTCCACCGGGTTCTCCCCGAGGGGGCCGCCGATTCCGGCCGGGTGGAAGAATGAACCGCAGCTCAGAGGTCTGTTTCGGGATGCGTGTTGTTCCCGGTGTCCGCGGGCTCGTACCCTTCCCCCAACATGTCTGCGCGGCCCGCTCCATTGCCCGCTTATAGCGGCCGTCCGTGGGTTCGTGACGCGGACCTGCTTGCGCGTCTCGACCTGCTCTCCGAGCAGATCGATTTCGCCCTCGCCGAGATAGCCCTGCGGCGGGCCGCCTACCAGCGAGCCTGCGAGGAGGAGGCCGCCTGGCCGTGGGCGCCCGTCGGCGTTGAGGTACTGAGCCGGCCGTCCGTGGCGCAGGCTCTGGCCGGCGAGCTCGCCGCCGTCGAGCGGCTGCGGTTGTGGGCGCAGGAGATGTACTGGTTGCAGGAACAGGCGCGGCTGCGCGGACTGCTGCGCTGAGCGCGCGGGCGCGGACCCCCGCTAGCCAGTTCCTGGCGAGGGGTCTCCCGTCCCTGCTGAGGGGTCTCCCGTCCCTGGTGGGGGGCCTCCGGTTCCCGGCGGGGGACCGTCGAGCGCGTCGAACAGCCGGCGGCCGAGGTTTGCCGCGGCGACGTTGCCCCGGTGCAGATACCGGGTGATGCCAGCCTCCAGGCTCTCGGCGGCGTCGTCCTTGCGGCCGGCCCGGTAGAGAACCTCGGCGCGGGACAGCAGCGCATGTCCCTGGCCGTCGACGTCGTCGGTGCGGCTGGCGAGATCGACGGCGGTGTCGGCGAACCGGAGGGCCTCGGCATCGCGGCCGCGCAGCGCCAGGAGCTTCGCGTGGACCCCGCACCATCCGGCCTGGGCCGGTAGCTGGTCGGCGGCGGCGGCGTCCCGACACCGGGTGACATACTTGCCCGCGTCGTCAACCTTGCCGAGCCGGACGAGAACGTCGGCGAGTGCCGCGGCCCGGTTGGCCAGGAACGCGCGTTCCCCCATCCGGGACAGCTGCCGGCAGCTTCGCCGCAGCTCCCGCTCGGCGACTGCCAGCTCGTCGGCGAGCAGCGCCACCCGGGCCACGACGAACCCGCCATGAAAGGGGTCGGTCCGCGGGGCGCGCAGGTCGTGAACGATCTCCTCGGTCGCCTTGAGATGGATCCGCGCGCCCTCCAGATCCCCCGACATGGCGGTGAGGACCGCGAGCTGGGCGAGCACGGCCCGACGCAGAGCCCGGTCGTCGCCGGCGGCGTCGAGGGCCTCGTTCGCCCGGGTGATCCCGACGGCGACCGGCCGGGGCCCCCAACTCATGAGCATGGTGAGCTCGCGGCGCAGCGACTGCGCGGCCCGGGGCACGCCGGACTCCTCCGCGTGCCGGACGGCGTTCTCCATCGCCCGCTCGGCCGCGGCGAACTGCCCGGCCGCCAGGTAGGCATTGGCCTGGCTACGGCAGGCGAGCGCCGCGCCGACCTCGTCGCCGGCCTGCACGAAGTTGGTCAGGCACACCGCGGCTTCGGTCAGCGTCCTGGCGACCAGGCCCTCCGGATCGGTGGAGAACAGCACCCGCAGGTACGCGAGCCGGGCGTGGGCCCGCAGGCCCTCCTCCCCGGCGCGCCGGGCCCGCTCGGTCACCTGGCGCAGGATGCGCTCGGCGTCGGAGAGCCGGCCGAACGAGTACAGCGCCCAGCCGAGGTCGATCTCGGCCCGTAGCCGCAGTGGGTCCGTCTCGGGCAGCAGGGTGATGGCCCGCTTGAGCAGCTGGGCCGCGCCGGTCTCGTCGCCCTGGCGCACCCGGTCCGCCGCCTCGATCAGACAGGTCGCCGCGGATCGGCCCAGCTCGATCGTCTCGGTGTCGCGCTGCCCGATCTCCACCCGGTAACGAAACGCCTGCTCCAGATGGTAGCCGACCAGTTCGTCGTGCTCACCGGGGCCACCCTCCAGCCGGGTCTGCAGCCACTGGGCGAACCGCTGGTGCAGATCGGCGCGCTGCCGTTTGGCGGTGGACTGGTAGGCGCAGTCGCGCAGCAGCACGTGCAAGAACCGAAACGCCTCGACGCCGGGCAGGTCGGACCGGTCCGGATGCACCAGTTCCTTGCGGACCAGGCTCAGACAGTGGGCGGCGACCATCGGCTGTTCGCTCGGGTCCGACAGGTCGATGACAGCGTCGAGGTAGAAGCGTTCCCCCACGATGGCGGCGCGTTCAAGGACCCGCCGTTCGGGCGGGTCGAGCCGGTCGAGCCGGGCCGCGAGCAGGGACGAGATGGTCGGCGGCACCGTCACGTTGCGCAGGCTGCCGGTGGCGATCCACCGGCTGCCCTCCCGGCGCAGCAGGCCGTCGTCGACGAGGGCCGCCACCATCTGCTCGACGAACAGTGGGTTGCCGGCCGCGGAGGTAGTGATCCGAGAGACGAGGGCCGGGTCGAGGTCGTCGGAGCCCATCAGGGTGCGGATCAGGCGCTGGCAGCGCGCCTCGGTCAGCGGCGCCAGCAGCATCGAGGTGGCGTTGAGCTTGCCGCCTCCCCAGTCCCGCCGCTCCTCCAGCAGTTCCGGGCGGGCCAGGCACAGCAGCATGATGGGGGCGTCGCGGGACCAGTCGGCGATGTTCTCCAGCAGGTCGAGCAGGGTCGGCTCGGCCCAGTGCACGTCGTCGAACCACAGGATCAGCGGGCGTCGGGCCGCCAGCGCCTGGAAGAAGGACCGGACGGCCCAGAAGCTTTCCTGCGGACCGAGTTCCGCGCCGCCCAGCCCCACCAGGGGCGCGAGCGCCTCGACGATCTCCGCCGCCTGGGTGACACCGTCGAGCAGTTCCCGCAGCCGACGCCGCCCGTCCGGGGCGCTCTCGTCAGCGGACAGACCAGTGGCCTGGCGCACCATCTCCATCAGCGGCCAGTAGGCGATGCCCTCGCCGTAGGACAGGCAACGCCCGGTGAGCACGGTCGCCCGGTTCGCCATGGCCGCGCAGAACTCGCCGACCATCCGGGACTTGCCGATGCCCGCCGGGCCCAGCACGGTGAACAGGTGGCAGGTGCGTTCCTCGACCACGGCCTCGAAGGCGTCCTGCAGCCGGCGGCGTTCCCGGTTACGCCCGATGACCGGGGCGGTGAAGCCGTGGGTCGGGGCCCGGCTGCCGGGACCCGCGGTCGGGTCTACCAGCCCGATCAACCGGTGCACCCGCAGCGGGTCGCGCTTGCCCTGGACGACCAGGGGGCCGAGCGGGCTTACCGTGACGCTGTGCCGGATGAAGCGGTAGGTGGTGTCCCCGATGAGGATCTCGTCGGGGGGAGCGGCGTGTTCCAGCCGGGAGGCGACGTTCACCGGATCGCCGGTGACGCCACCGCCTGCGACGGTCACCTCGCCGGTGTTGATCCCGATCCGCACCCGCAGTTTCAGGCCCCACTCGCGCTGCAGGTCGGCATTGAGCGCCTCCATCGCCGCCCGGATGTCGAGGGCGGCGCGAACCGCGCGCAGCGCGTCGTCCTCGTGCAGCACGGGAATGCCGAAGACGGCGAAGACGGCGTCGCCGATGAACTTCTCGACCGATCCGCCGTGGGTGTAGATCACTTCACGGACGGTGGTGAAGAACCGCCACATGACCTGCTGCAGCGGTTCGGAGTCGATTCTCTCGCCGATGTCGGTGGACCCGGTGATGTCCACGAACATGATCGTCACGGTCTTCCGGGCGCCGCTCCCCGGGGTGGGAAGGGGGTTCCCACATCCGGAGCAGAAGCGGGCCCGCTCGTGGTTGTCCTCCGCGCATGTCGGGCACGGCACCATGTGCCGGATGGTAGGCCGATCGCGACCCGATGCGGTGGGGGATGCGCGTACCCGACGCGCCTGAGGTGACCCATCCCACGCCGGTGCCACCGCCGGGTCCCGGCCGGGACGGCGCGACCCGGACGGCTCATCCGCCGGCGGCCAGCCTGGCGCGGTCATGACGGCAGCTCCCGCCGCACCGCGAGGAGCGCCGCCACCTGGGCCAACACTCCCCAGCCGACTACTCTCCAGCCGGCCGCGTTCACCTCGACCGCCCCGCAGCCACCGAAGACCAGCACACTGCCGGAACCAGGGGTGACCAGACTCAGCAGGATGCGCAGCGTCGTTGTCTTGCCGGAGCCGTTCGGCCGCAGAAAACCGGCGATGTTCCCTTCCCGCACCGTGAAACTCACGTCCCGGACGGCGCGCTGGGACCCGTATCGCTTGGCCAGATGGTCTATTTCAACGACGGCGGTGACGAGAGCCTCCCGGCGGAGGTCCGAGCGGGGCAATATCTACGGTAACCTGTCACCGTTCCAGATCCACCGGCGGCTGTCACCGCTGGCTGGGTCGCGGTCGCCGGCCGGGAGATCGGTACTTCCCGCGGGGGCTCCCCGAACCGCGATCCCCCGAGGAGTTTTCATGGACGCTCTCGCCTGCCTGATGACGCGCCGCACAGCGACCCGGCTCGTCGAACCCGGTCCGACGGTGGAGCAGATTATGATCATGCTTGGCGCCGCCACCACGGCGCCGGATCACAAGATGCTGCGGCCCTGGCGCTTCGTGGTTGTGCGGAGCGATGCCCGCGCCACCCTGGCTGCGGCGATCAAGCGGGCCGCCGAGGCCCTCGGCGGGTTGCCCGAGCCGGTCATCCGCAAGACCGCGGGCAAGGCCACCCGTTCCCCGGCGCTCATCGCCGTCGTCGCATCCCGTGTCGGTTCGAAGGTTCCGGTCGCCGAGCAGGACGCCTCGGCCGCGGCAGCGGCGCAGAACATCTGCCTGGCCGCGCACGCGCTCGGCGTCGCCTCGGCCTGGAAGTCGGTGCCGATGCAGGACAGCGCCGAGGTCCGGGGGGCGTTCGGGCTGACGTCGGACGAGGTGCTGGTCGGCTGGGTGGAGCTCGGGACCCAGGCGGACACCGCGCCGCTGCCGGCGCGGCCCGCCGTTCGGCTGGCCCAGGTCGCGACGGAGATGGAGGTCGACGGGACGCTGGTTCCCGTGGCGGCGGACGATCGGATCTCCCAGTTCGGGCAAGTGACCACGGTGTGAGCGGCAGGTTACCTAAGCTGGAACACAGGTCTTGAGATCGGGCGGCCTGGACCGGGGTATGACTCCGGCTCCCGAGGTGCGACGGGAGGTACGCCGTGTATGGCGGTCTTCGAGGCCGTGGCGGTCTTCGAGGCCGTGGTGGTCTTCGAGGCCGTGGCCGTCTCGGCCTGACCGTGGCCGGAGGGCTGCTGCTCGCGCTGGTCGTCGGATGCTCGGAGCCGGGGTCGAGTGGGTCCGGCGGCTCGGTCGCCCGGCCGGGCTCGGTGGTCACGCCGAGTGCGTCGTCTCAGGACCCGGGCGGCCCGGGCGCGCTCGGGACCTCCGCCGCGGCTGCGACGCCTGACGTCTCACGGGCGCCGGGCCCCTCCGGAACCTCCGCCGCCCCGGACGGTGTCGCGTCACTGCCGGTGCCGACTCCGCGAGCATCCTCCGTCTTCGTCGGAGAGGCCTGTTCCCCCGCCGAGGACACCTCGCCCGCGACCGCCGTCAACGGCCTTGTGCTGTTCTGCGCGCCCGTCGGCGGGACCGGCCCGGCCGGCATCGGTCGATGGTCCACGGAGCCGCCCGCCCCGGCTCCCGTGGTTCGGCCGGATGAGGGCGGGAACTGCGACCCCGAGGACGTCGGGCGCATCGTCCAGGACTCCGCCGGCCGCCCGGTGTCCTGCCTTCGGGACCCGACGGGCACCCTGACCTGGTCCGACATCTCCTGAACTACGTCGCCACGTCGCCACGTCGCCGGGATGATCAGCCGTTGCGGCGGGCCCGGCGGGTGGTGAGGGCCTCGGCGACGGACCAGAGAGCCGGCAGCACCAGGGCTCCGAAGACGGTCGCCCATGCCCACGGATGATCGGCCAGGTAGGGCACGACATCGTCGTGTAGCCAGGGGAAGAGCCGGTCATGGATCACCGGAACGACACCGGCCGCCGCGAACACCGCGATGAGCCCCGCTCCCACGACCGCCAGTCCTCCGGGCAGGTGCCGCCAGCCGGTAAGTCCGATCATCAGCAGGCCGATCAGGCCGACGACGATCCCCAGGCCGCCGACGATGCCCGAACCGGTCAGCCCGCCGGCCGTGCCGAGGCCGACCAGCGCTGTTCCCACCGCGATCGTCATCCGCCGCCGGCCGTGCGTGACATCCCGGATCATCTCGAAGGCGAGACGGGTGACGGTCCGGGCGAGGAACGCGACCGGCCGCAGGGGCCGTGGCAGCCGGCGGGTCGATGTGGCCCAGGCGACGACCACGGCCACGATCTGGGCCAGGGCGGTCACCAGAACCGGGCCCTGCGCCGCGTCGGTGATGCGCTCGTCCGAGACGCGGCAGGCCTCGAGTACCTTGTCCACCGCTCGCGGGGGCAGCGCGCCGGGCGTGACGGGGACGCCGCTGAGCCCGGGTGGCCGGGGCGGTCGGCGCGCCAGAGCCGAACTGTCGACGCCGGCAGGCCGGTGGGCACCGGTCTGTCCCGCGGCGATCCTGGCGGCCACGGCCGCGGCCAGCGAGATGACCTCGGCGCCGCGCGGCTCGTCCAGGTTCGGGGAGCCTGTCCCTTCCGGTACCGCCGAGGCCCCCGGTCCGGTCGTCGTCCCGGGCCGGCTCGGTTCCACGGTCAGGGCCCGGTCGACGGCGGCGAGGAAGTCGGCGGTGGGCCGCGGATCGACCCCGGCCTTGTTGTCGCGCCGCACCGCCTCGGCGACCCCCACCAGCTCCTTGGCCGCGATGTCCCGTTGGATGCCGGCGGCGACCCAGGTCGCCGTGACCGGAAGGTTCGGCGGCACGGGGGCGTCCGGATCGGTCAGAAAGCCAAGCTCGTCGAGTACCTCCCGCGGCGCCGGGATGCCGGCCACCTCGGTGAGATCGTCGACCAGATCCACCAGCCAGCCCCGGCGGGCCAGCGCCGCGGCGTGGGCGTGACCGGCGGGGACGGCGGTGTCCCGGCGGATCACGAGCCGGCGTGGATCCAGCATGATCCGGACCAGCCAGCCCGCACCGTCCAGCCGTCCCCACATCCAGTCGTTGGCCCGCCACGAGGACTTCGCGAAGGCGCCGAAGTTTCCCAGCTGCAGGCCTGTGACCTTCTCCTCGGCCAGTGCGCGGGCGGGATCGAGGCGGTTCGGTAGATCCGCGCTGATCTGGACGAGCTCAACCGGTTGGTCGAGGACCGCGGCGCCGGTGCTTCGTTCGACCAGGTGCACGTCGAGCACGGCGATCAGGGCGTCCGCGGGAGTCGACGGGAGGTACCCGACGAAGTCCGCGAGGGTCCGGGCCGCCACCGCCCGGCGCTGGCCGACGCTGAGACCCTCGGGCCTGGTCTCTGGTCCCGCCGGAGGCCGGGCCGCGGGGGACCGCCGGTCCACGAGATCGGTGAGCTCGGTCCGCAGGGTCTCGATCATCCGCTCCAGGGAGCGCCAGGCCCGGGTGAGCTCGTCCTGCCCCGCGTCGCCCTCCGGGTCGGTCCGCAACCAGCGGCGGGCAGCCTCGGCGATGACGTCGAGCAGCGGTGCCCCGGCCATCGCACCGAGGGTCTCGCTGACCGTCGTGAAGACGCCGGGCCGCAGGGCCGCGGTGGCTGTGGTGGCTGTGGTGTCGGTGGTGTCGGTGTTCCGGATGGTGGCGTGCGATGCGCCGTGCACGGCCGCCGCGAGCCGGGCAAGTCGGATCCGGTCCGCCGGCTCGGGGGAGAGGACGTACCCTTCGTTGATCATGTTGATCAGTAGACCCTTGGCGGCGTCGAGCGCGGGTCGGCCCAGCCGCCACAGGTCGGCGAGGTCGGCCGTGGTCGGCAGCCGGTCGGGAAGCATCTGGATCACGGCGTTGACCGCGGCGTTCGTCATCCGGGCGGGTCCGGCCGCGTCGGTGCGCAGCGCGTCGGTGTCCGGGGGACGGGGCAGATCGAACCGACCACCGAGGACGCGCAGCAGCGCCTCGATCACCGGTGGGGCGATCTCCTCTGCCAGGCTGCGGCGGTAGGCGTCATAGACGCTCTCGTCCGCTAATCGGGGACCACCGGCCGGGGCGAGGCGCAGCAGCCGTCGCCGGTTCGCCCGCGTACCGCGTACGGCGCTGTTGTGGTCGCGCAGCGTCGCCAGATCTGTACCGATCGACTGGTTCAGCGCCGCGCCGAGCACCTGGAGAAGGGTGGGGATCACCGTGGGTGGCACAGGCAGGGCGGGCGGTGTGGACGTCCTGGTTGGTGCCGCCGGATTCGTTGGTGCCGCCGGATTCGTCGGTACCGGCATCCGCGGCGAGGGCACGACGTAGGCGAGCACGCGACGGACTTGGCGTTCGGCGGGCCGGTCGAAGATGGCCGCCAGCGCCGGTCCGATCGGGCGGTTGACCAGGATCCCGCCGTCCGATGCGTGGAATCCGTGGGAGGCGTTGACGTAGCGGGCCATGTCCGGGTGCGCGGCGTCGACGGCGTGCCCCACCGGCACGTAGGCCGGCTCGAAGGCGCCCGGAAAGGCGGAACTGGCCCGTGCGGCCAGGGCGAGACGGGGGACCGCGCCAGGGTCGGTCAGGTCCTGCGTGCCGAAGGCGAACAGGCCCCGGTGGTCGACGTCGTACATGGTGCCGCCGAGTGAGTCGGCGTGCTCGGCGACCTCGCCGCGCAGGATCGTCGTAGTGATGAAGACCGATGTCGGGCGGTCCATGCCGGCTCGGTCCATGCCGGCTCGGTCCATGCCGGCTCGGGCCGTCTCCCCCACCGCTGTCAAGGCGGTGTGCAGCGCGGGCAGCACGGCGGTGTCCCCGTGCAGCAGCGAGGGATACGTCTTCTCGTGGGGGGTGCGCATGAGCGCGTCAAACGAGCCGAGGGACAGCCACAGGTCCCGCAGCGGGGTGAGATCGGCGTGGTGGGTGTTCGCGTAGCCCAGCATGGCGGCGTTGATGCCACCGGCCGAGGTGCCGGCGAGTACGTCCACACTGACCTCGACGTCGAGGATGGCCGCCAGCCGGGCGTAACGGGCAGCGACGGCGGCGTCCGCGTCGTCGGCCCGGTCACGGTCCGGGCTGGTCGCAAGGTTGATCTCGGTGGCGACCCCGCCCATCCAGACGGCGAGGCTCGCGCCACCGGTCATGACGACCGCGAGCCGTACCTCCTGGGTGGCCGGGTCGCGCATGAGTGGCAAGAGTAGACGTGCCCGGCCCCGGGCCTTCCCCGTTTGTCGGAGAAAAGTTGGATCGCGACGACTTCTTCCCAGCCGCCACTCTTGTCAACGGGTTACTCGTGAGTAGCATGGGAACAACGTACTCACGAGTAGCTAGCCGGCATCGGCCGATCACGGTGTCCGGCGGTCCCGGGAAGGAGCCGTTGATGGGCCACTACCGGAGCAATCTGCGAGACATCGAGTTCAACCTGTTCGAGGTGTTCGGGGTCGATCGCACGCTCGGCACCGGTCCCTTCGGGGAGATGGACGCCGAGACCGCGCGCGAGGTGCTGGCCGAGCTCGATCACCTCGCCTCCGGACCCGTTGCCGAGTCCTTCACCGACGCCGACCGTCATCCACCGACCCTGGATCCGGCGACCGGGTCGGTGACCCTGCCGGAGTCGTTCAAGAAGTCCTACCAGGCCGTTCTGGACGGTGAGTGGTGGCGGCTCTACCTTCCGCCGCACCTGGGTGGGCTGGGTGCGTCTCCGACCGTCGCGTGGGCGGCCTCGGAGCTGCTGCTCGGAGCGAACCCGGCCATCTTCATGTACATGGCCGGGCCGACGTTCGCGGCGATCCTGCACCGGCTCGGCAACGAATGGCAGCGCCAGCTCGCCGAGTTCGCCATCGAACGGCACTGGGGCGCGACGATGGTGCTCACCGAGCCGGACGCGGGTTCCGACGTCGGGGCCGGTCGTACCAGGGCGATCGAGCAGCCCGACGGCACCTGGCACATCGAGGGCGTGAAGCGGTTCATCACCAACGGGGACTGGGATGTCCCGGAGAACATCATCCACCTCGTGCTCGCCCGGCCGGAGGGGCACGGCCCGGGGAGTAAGGGCCTGTCGATGTTCGTGGTGCCGAAGTTCATGCCCGATCCGCGGACCGGCACGCCCGGCGCCCGTAACGGCGTCTACGTGACGAACATCGAGAAGAAGATGGGCCTGAAGGTCTCCGCCACCTGCGAGCTGCGGTTCGGTGAGCGGGCGCCGGCGGTCGGTTGGCTGGTCGGTGACGTCCACGAGGGCATCGCCCAGATGTTCCAGGTGATCGAGTACGCCCGGATGATGGTGGGCAGCAAGGCCATCGCCACGCTGTCCACCGGATATCTCAACGCGCTCGAGTTCGCCCGCACCCGCGTCCAGGGTGCGGACCTGGCCCGCGCGTCGGACAAGACGGCACCGCGTGTCACGATCATTCATCACCCGGATGTCCGCCGGATGCTGATGATGCAGAAGGTGTATGCGGAGGGCATGCGTTCACTGGTGCTCTACACCGCGACGTTCCAGGACCGGGTTGCGCTGGCCGGCGAGCGGGGGGAGGCCGACGAGCTCGCCGAACGCATCAACGACCTGCTGCTCCCGATCGTCAAGGGGGTCGGCTCCGAACGGTCCTACGAGCTGCTCGCCTCTTCACTGCAGATCCTCGGTGGTTCCGGGTACCTGCAGGACTATCCGATCGAGCAGTACATCCGCGATGCCAAGATCGACACTCTCTACGAGGGCACCACGTCGATCCAGGGCCAGGACCTGTTTTTCCGGAAAATCGTCCGGGACCAGGGGCAGGCGCTGGCCTCCGTGCTGGGCGAGATCCAGACGTTCGTGAAGGGCGAGGCCGGCAACGGCGCGCTGCGGGCGGAGCGGGAGGCGCTGGGGGTGGCCCTTGAGGACGTCCAGAGCATGGTGAATTCGCTGGTCGGGTTCCTCACCGGCGCCGCCGAGGAGGCCGCCGCGATCTACAAGGTCGGCCTGAATACGACGAGGCTGCTGATGAGCCTCGGTGACCTGATCATCGGATGGCTGCTCCTGCGCGGCGCCGAGGTAGCCCTGCGGACCCAGGATTCTCCGGCGTCCGCCGGGGCCCGGCCCGCTCGGGACGCCGCCTTTTACCAGGGCAAGGTGGCCGCCGCGCGCTGGTTCGCGGCCAATGTGCTACCGGAGTTGACGGCGCGCCGGGTAGCGCTGGAGTCCACCGGCCTCGGGCTCATGGAACTGCCGGAGGAGGCGTTCTGATGTTGCCGCGGCGGGGTTGCGTTCTTGCCGCGGAAGGGTATATGGACCGGTATGGGAATCCCGTTGAGTCTTTTACTCTTGGCCCTCGGCGCCATCCTCGCCTTCGCGGTCCGCTCCGAACCGTCCGGGCTCGACATCACGGCCGTGGGCATCATCCTGATGTGCGTCAGCGCCATTGGGCTCGGCCTCACCCTGTACCGCGACCAGTGGCGCAGGAAGATCGTCGAAGAGTCGGTCGAGAACGGCGTGCCCGCGCCCAGACCGCTCGATGACGGCATCATCGTCGACCCGTCCGCTCCGTTCGAGGCCCCGCACCGGCGCGAGCTGGGACTGACCCCCGAGGAGGATCGTCGGCTGAACCCCTCACGCCATCCGGAGGCGACCTACGGTGACGGGCAGCCGGCCATCCACGTGCACGTCGAAGGGGACCACCCCCTGTCGCCGCACTGAACCGTGCTCGTTCACCGGTCCGCCTGCCCACCGCCCGGTCCGGTTCCCTGGACGGTCCGTGGGGACGGACCAGGGAACCCGGCCGGGCGCTCGTCCGCGGGGGCGAGCCGGGATGGTCGGTTCAGGAGGTGCGTAGCGGCGGGAACGCCTGATCGAGCTCGTTGCGCATGTCCCGCTTGAGGATGTCGTCGGCGTCCGAGGAGGACTGACCCTCGAGCAGAAACCGAGCCACTCGTAGGGTGAGGTCGACCCGCTCAGCCAGGTTGAGCGTGCCGGTGAACCGGCCGCTGGAGTTGGCGGAGGTCAGAACCTTGGCGACGAACTCGTCCGCGGCCTGCAGTGCCTCCACTCGCGTCATGGTTCCACCTCTTTGTGCCGGAAGCCGGTCAGAGGCGCAACCGTACCAGGGAGCGGAATCTGGGCCGTTGTGTGCCCCTCTTGCGTGCAGTGTGCCCGTTTGTGGCCAACTGGTGGATCCGATGAGTCGATCAGGACCAGGCGAGTGCCACCGTGGGATCGGTGATGACGGCACCCACGTCGGCGAGGACCGCGGAGCCCAGCGCGCCGTCGACGATGCGATGGTCGAACGAGAGTGCCAGCTGTACCACCGTACGCACGGTGAGCTGGCCCTCGTGCACCCAGGGCATCGGTCGGATCGAGCCGAGGGCGAGGATCGCCGCTTCGCCCGGGTTCAGGATCGGGGTGCCGATGTCGACGCCGAGGACGCCGACGTTGGTGATGGTGATCGTGCCGCCGCGCAGATCCGCGGGGCTGAGCCGGTCCGCCCTCGCCGCGGTGGTGAGGCCGGCCAGGGCGTGAGCCAGCCCGACGACGTCGAGCCGGCCGGCATCCGGGATGGTGGGCACGACGAGCCCACGCGGGCCCGCCACGGCGATGCCGAGGTTCACCCGGTCGTACACATGTATCTCCGGCCGGCCACCGTTCTCCGGCCGGCCACCGCCCGCGTCCTCGACCCAGGATGAGTTGATCATCGGATGTCGGCGAACGGCGATGAGCAGGGCTCTGGCGACGAACAGCAATGGGGTGATCTTGATCCCGGTGAACTCCGGCAGCGCCGCGATCCGGTCCCGGGCGGCCATCGTCGCCGTCGCGTCGACGGTGAGGAACTCGGTGACATGCGGGGCAGCCGAGACGCTGGCGACCATCGCCTGCGCCATCGACCGCCGGATGCCGGTGACAGGCACGTGCCAGGTACGCGTCTCGGCGGAGAAGGTGGCCCCGGCGGGGATGACGCCGATCGGCGGGGCATCGCGCGTGGGCGGCGCCGCGAGGGGCGCGGTACGGGCGGCGGCACGCACCGCGGCCTCGACGTCGGCCCGGCTGATCGTGCCGTCCGGGCCGGTGCCGGCGAGGGATGCGAGGTCGACACCGAGGTCACGGGCGAGCTTGCGGACCGGCGGTTTGGCGAGCACCGGACCGGCTGTGTGGACCGGACCGGCTG
>NZ_JDWE01000005.1:0-121475 GCF_000685765.2 Frankia sp. BMG5.23 | reverse complement strand
ACCGGACCGGCTGTGTGGACCGGACCGGCTGGCGTAGGTGGTCGTCGAGGGCGGCGCCGGCGGCTCTCGGCCGTCCTCGGTCCATAGCCCACGAGGACGGGGGTGCGCTCGATGCTGCCAGCGTCCCGGGATGTCGGCAGGCTGTTCGCACCCGTCCCGTTCCCACCCGTCCCGTCGGCGTTGGTGCCGGTGTCGACGTAGGTGTCGGTGTCGGCGGTCTGGATGGTCAGCAGGGGTGCGCCGACCGCGAGGGTCGTTCCCTCGGCGCCGTGGGTCTCGACCAGGATCCCGGCGAACGGGCTGGGGACCTCGACGACCGCCTTCGCGGTCTCGACCTCGACGAGGGGCTGGTTCACCGTGACGGTGTCCCCGACCTGGGCAAGCCACCGGACGATGTCCGCCTCGGTCAGACCTTCGCCGAGGTCAGGGAGCCGGAACTGTCGCTGCGTCACGGTAACCCCAGTCAGATAGCCGGTTGGTCGGTCCTCATGCTTCTCAGTACGCTCAGTACGCGAAAGAACGGTCCACGGCGTCGAGGATGCGGTCGACGTCGGGGAGGTAGTGATCTTCGAGGCGGGCCGGGGGATACGGGGTGTCGAAGCCGGTGACCCGCAGGACCGGCGCCTCCAGGGAGTAGAACGCCCGCTCCGTCACCCGCGCGGCGACCTCGGCCGACACCGAGACGTTGGACGGTGCCTCATGGACCACGACCAGCCGGCCGGTCCGGCGTACCGAGTCGAGCACGGGTTCCAGGTCCAGGGGTGAGAGCGTCCGCAGGTCGATGACCTCCAGCGACCGGCTGTCGTCCGCCGCGCTGATCTCGGCGGCGTCGAGGCAGGTCCGTACGGTGGGGCCATAGCCGACGAGGGTCGCGTCCGTGCCGGTGCGCACGACCCGGCTGGCGTGCAGCTGGGTGAGCTCGCCCGCGGGCAGTTCGGCGAGGGGGCGCGGGTCGACCACGCCCTTCTCCCAGTACCGCCGTTTCGGTTCGAGGAAGATCACCGGATCGTCGGACCGGATGGCCTGCTGGATCATGTGATGGGCGTCGACCGGGTTCGAGCAGGCGACAACCTTCAGGCCGGCGGTGTGACAGAAGTACGCTTCCGGCGACTCACTGTGATGCTCGACGGCGCCGATCCCGCCGCCGAAGGGGATGCGGATTGTCACCGGCAGCCGGATCCGGCCGGCCGACCGGTAGTGCAGCTTCGCGAGCTGGCTGACGATCTGGTCGAACGCGGGATAGACGAACCCGTCGAACTGGATCTCACAGACCGGCCGGTAACCGCGCATGGCCAGCCCGATCGCCGTGCCGACGATCGCCGACTCGGCCAGCGGGGTGTCGATGACCCGGGCCTCGCCGAACTCCTGTTGCAGCCCGTCGGTCACCCGGAAGACCCCGCCGAGCTTGCCGACGTCCTCCCCCATGATCAAAACCTTGGGATCGGCTGCCATCGCCGAACGCAGCCCGAGGTTCAACGCCTTGGCCATGGTGACCGGGGCGCGGGCAACCCGCTCACCGACCTCGTCGGAGCGCTGCTCCCCGGCGACGACGGCCCCGCTGGTCACCGGTTCCCCTCGGGTACGCCCATCTCGTCCTCCACGCCGGGCCCCTCCACGTCGAACATGGCCGCCAACGCCGATCGCTGGGCCGTCACGAGTTCATTCTCAGCCACCTGCACATGGTCGAACAGGCTGGCCGGGATCGGATCCGGCAGCGCGACGCACTGCGCGCGCAGCTCGTGCGCGAAGGAGTCCGCCTCGATGGCCAGCTGCCGCAGACTCTCCTCGGTGAGCAGGCCCCGCGCCGTCAGGTAGGCGCGCATCCGGTCCAACGGATCACGCCGACGCCACATGTCCAGTTCACCCTTCGGACGGTAGCGGCTGGGATCGTCTGCCGTGGTGTGTGGATTCATCCGGTAGGTCACGGCCTCCACCAGCACCGGACCACGCCCGGCACGCGCGGTCGCCAGGGCCCACCGGGTCACCGCGAGACACGCCAGCACGTCGTTGCCGTCCACCCGCACGCCCGGGAAACCGAAGCCCGCGGCCCGGTGGACGATCTCGATCCGGCTCTGGCGCCGGGCAGGTGCCGAGATGGCCCACTGGTTGTTCTGGCAGAAGAACACCAGCGGGGCGGCGAACACGCTCGCCCATCCGAACGCCTCGCTGACATCGCCCTCGCTTGACGCCCCGTCACCGAAGTACGCAATGGCCGCGTCGTTGGTGCCGTCCCGGGCGATTCCCATCGCGTAGCCGGTGGCATGCAGTGCCTGCGAGCCCACGACGATCGAGTAGAGGGCGCACCCGTGGGTGCCCGGATCCCAGCCACCGAGCGTCGTGCCGCGATAGATCGCCAGGATTTCCCTCGGCCTGACTCCCCGGCACCAGGCCACCCCGTGTTCCCGGTACGACGGGAACACCATGTCGCCGGGCCTCAGCGCCCGGCCGGATCCGACTTGGGCCGCCTCCTGGCCCCGCAGGCTCGCCCACAGCCCCAGCTCGCCCTGGCGCTGCAGGCTGGTCGCCTCCTCATCGAACCGGCGGATGAACACCATGTCCCGATACAGCCCGTACAGGTCGTCGTCGGTCAGGTCGGCGATCTGGGCGGCCAGATCGACGGCTGTCCGGGGCGGGTCCGCTCCCGCGGCGTCCACCCCGCCGGCGCGGGCTCTGGAGGGATCGGGTCCCGGCGCGTCGGGTCCGGCTGCCGTCGTCGTGGACGCGGTGGTGATCCGGTGGCCGGTCGGGGTGAGCAGCTGCATGAGCTCCGTCACACTTGCCAACGATAGACCTTGGACGGACAGTGGCAACCGGATCCGGCGGTCCCGCCGTGACGAGTGACCATCGTTCCTGCTCGGTACGGTTGCGCGGTGACGAGTGCGCAGCACATGAGCCGCCCGCCGGCCCGGCGTGAGATCGGCAAGGTGGGGATCTGGAGTGGCCAGTTCGACTTCTCCCCGGCCGCGGTCGTCCGGGAGGCGGTCGCGGAACTCGACGATCTCGGTTATCCGACGTTGTGGACCGGTGAGGTCAAGGGGCGCGAGGTGCTGGTCACCGCCGCTCTGGCGCTCGCGGCCACCTCCCGGATGACGATCGCGACCGGGATCGCGCAGATCCTCGCCCGTAACCCGCTCACCATGACCGCCGGTCAGCTGGCCCTCGCCGAGGCGTACCCGGACCGGTTCCTGCTCGGGCTCGGGGTGTCCCACGCCGAGCTGATGCACATCCGGGGCGCCTCCTACACGCGCCCACTCGCCCAGATGGCGGCGTACCTCGACGAGATGGACCGGATGGCGGTCGAGCAGTACCGGGCCGTGCCACCGCCCGGTGTCCCGCCACGGGTGCTCGCCGCGCTCGGTCCGAAGATGCTCGGCCTCGCCCGGGACCGGGCCGACGGCGCCCACACCTATTTCGTGCCACCCGAGCACACCGCTGCCGCCCGGGACATCCTTGGGCCCGGCAAGCTGCTCGTCCCCGAGCAGGCGTTCGTCTTGCACACCGATCCGGAACAGGCCCGTGAGCTCGCCCGCCGGCACACCGGGTCCTATCTTCGGCTGCCGAACTACACGACGAACCTGCGGCGCTTCGGGTTCGACGACGACGATCTCGCCGGCTCGGGCTCGGACCGCCTGGTCGACACGATCGTCCCCTGGGGGGACGCGGACGTCCTGCTCGGGCGGATCAAGGAGCATCTCGACGCCGGGGCCGATCAGGTGGCCGTGCAGGTGCTTGACTTCGACCGCCGTGGGCTGCCGCGTCGGCAGTGGCGCGAACTGGCACCGGTGCTGTCGGCACTCTGACCTCGGACGGACCACGGCGGTCGAGTTCGGGATCATGGGAACGGTCGGGACGCGGCCGGTTTGCGAGTGGCTCGTCGTGGCGCGGTCGTCACGGAGGGGGAGCCTGGGGTGGAGCGGGGTGCAGTCAGCCGGCGTGTTCGGCGTGTTCGGCGTGTTCGGTGCAGACGCGGGCGCACGGCCGTCGCCGGTGGCGTCGCCGTCATCGTCGGATTCATGTTCGTGGCCTGCGCCGTGCCCTACGGCGAGGACCATCCGAGGCCGACGCCGACGACTCATGCCGATGGTGCCCCCGTCACCACCGGTCCCTCCGCCTCAGCCGCGGCCACCGGGGGAGCCGGGGGAGCCGGGGGAGCCGGGGGAGCCGCCCCCGTCGGTGACGGCCCGCGGCGGCCGACGGGGCAGCCGGTCACCATCGCCTTCGGCGGCGACATCCACTTCGCGGGTGCTCCCGGTCAGCGGCTCGCCGCCGATCCGCGGACGGCGATCGGACCCATGTCGGCGGCCCTGAGCGCGGCCGATCTTGCGATCGCGAACCTGGAGACGGCGGTGACGGACCGTGGCACCGCGGCCCAGAAGGCGTATGTGTTCCGGGCTTCGCCCACCGCGTTCACCGCGGTACGGGCGGCCGGCATCGACGTTGTCACGATGGCCAACAACCACGGCATGGACTACGGCATCGAAGGCCTGCAGGATTCGCTGCGTTACGCTCGGGAGGCGCACTTCCCGCTCGTCGGCATCGGCGTGGACGACACCGCCGCGTACGCCCCGTACACGACGACGGTCAAGGGGCAGCGTATCGCCGTCCTCGGGGCCACCCAGGTGCTCGACGACGAGTTGATCGCGGCCTGGACGGCGGGTCCGCACAAGCCCGGCCTGGCATCGGCCAAGGAGGTCGATCGGCTGGTGCGAGCCGTGCGGGCCGTGCGGGCCGCGGCGGACACGGTCATCGTCTTCCTGCACTGGGGGACCGAGCAGCAGCAGTGCCCCAACGAGGCACAGCGCGCCCTGCTCCCCCGGCTGGCGGCCGCGGGCGCGGACGTCGTCATCGGGAGCCACGCCCACGTTCTGTTGGGCGCTGGATGGAACTCCGATGGAGTGTACGTCGGCTACGGGTTGGGGAACTTCGTGTTCTATTCCTCCGGCGCCGGCCGGAACACCGAGTCCGGGGTGCTGGAACTGACCGTCGCCGGCCGGGCGGTCACGGCCGCCGCCTGGCTACCCGCCCGGATCGTGGGGGGCATCCCCCAGCCGGTGACCGGTGCCGCGGGAGCCCGGGCCCTGGCGAGTTGGAACGCTCTGCGCGCCTGCACCGGCCTCTCGGCGACGGCACCCTGACCGACGGCTGCGCGCACTGTGCTCCGCCGCGCGCACTGTGCTCCGCCGCGCGCACTGTGCTCCGCCGGGAACCTCGCTCAGGTGGCTGGTCGGGCCGCGCAGATGGTGCAGGTGCCGTAGATCTCCACGGTGTGCACGACGTCGACGAATCCCTCGGCGTTGGCGACCTTGGCGGTCCACGCCTCGATCTCCGGTCCGGCGATCTCCACCGTCCGGCCGCAGGAGCGGCAGACAAGGTGATGGTGATGGTCGTCGGAGGCACAGCGCCGGTAGACCGTCTCACCGTCGTCCCGGCGGATCATGTCGACCTCGCCGCGGTCGGCCAGCACCTGCAGATGGCGGTACACTGTCGTGAGCCCGACCGCGGCGCCCTGCGCCCGTAGCCGGGCGTGCAGATCCTGGGCGCTGGTAAAGGCGTCGGTCTCGGCAAGCGCGGCGGAGACGGCGTCGCCCTGCCGGGTGGCACGCACGGCCGTCCCCCGGCTCGGCGCCGGACGGCGCTCCACCGTCTCATCCCGATGGTTGCAGGGGTCGCGGGCCGGCCGGCCCGCGCCGGCCGACCTGGTGTCGTTCCCCGTGGTGCTCACGTTGCTCCCTTCGCCGCCGTTCAGGCTGTCTGGTCGGTTCAGTCTGTTGCCGGAGGCGCCCTTACCGTCCGTGCCTCTCATCCCGACTGTGCCGTCCGTCCCGCCCGGGGTGCGCGCCAGCCGTGGGGTCGGCTCGGACCCATGAGCTTCTTGGGGTGTACGGGCCACGTTCTCTTGGGGTGTACGGGCCACGTTCTCACTTTCTCATCTCCTCGTCGCGCTGGGCGTGCCTGTCGATGGGAATGGGCACGCGTCCGTTTGTCATTATTGAAAATGGTTTTCATCTCGGAGGCGCTGGGTGTGGCACGACTCCGCCGGTGGCGAGCAGTACCGGCGTTTCGTCTCGATCGGAGCGCAGGTGCTCAACCAGAAACCCGAACTCGCCAACTGCTGACGGCCGCACGCTGACGGTCGCACCCACCGATGATCTGCAACACTCCGAGGCATAACCTTCGCCCAGAGTAGATCCAGGACGGAGGGATGCATGGCGGGGCGTAGCGGCCGACCTGGGTGGTTGCGGGAACCGGATCCGCTCCAGAACCCCCTCGGTAGTCGGCTCGCCATCCTCGGCGCGATCGTGTTGGTGATCGGCGGGGGAGCGGCGACCCTGGCGGGCGGTGCGGATCCGGCGTCCGGGCTGCCCACGTCCACCGCTGGCGATTCTGTGTCCACCGCGAACGATTCTGTGTCCACCGCTGGCGATTCTGTGTCCACCGCGAACGACTCTGCCGAGCTGGCCTCCTGGTACCACGGCAGCGAGGGTCTGCGGGCCCGGGTCGCCACGGACGTCGCGGCGGCCCGGGCGTATCTGGCCGCCCAGGACGGCGCTTCCCTGCAGCCCGTCTGTGTCTCCCTCGGCACCGACACGCAGGCGGCGCTGACCGCGCCGGTGCCGCCGACCGTGGCCGCGCAGGCGCGGTTCGATGCCGGCGGCAGGGACTACGCCGCCGCTGCGGCGTCCTGCAAGCAGCTCTTCGATGGCACCCGGATCCAGGTCGGCGTGCTGCAGCAGCGCATCGCGGCGTCGTTGGCGGACGGTGACCGGGAATGGGGGGCACTGGCCGCTCTCATCGGACAGCCGATGGCGACCGCGAGTCCCCCCGCGGCGTCGGGGCGCAGCGGGTGAGGCCGTGCAGGGTGCCGGTGAGCGGAAAGGTCCGGATCTCTTGCTCACACCATCCGGCCTGCCGCAGGGACGCGAGTTCGGCGGCCGTGCCCCGGAGGTCGTAGGCGAGGATGAACAGCAGGATCCGGTTCGGCGGTTGCGGGCGGCTGCGGATCGCGCTGTCCGCGCCGTCCGCGCCGTCCTTCCCGATCACGCTCAGGAAGGTCGTCGCCGATCGGGGTACCCGGGGCCCGACCGGCGGTTCCCCGGACGATGCGTCGTCGCTGAGGTCCATGGCGTAGAGCCAGCCCGCCCGTGCCAGTCGGCCGCCGACGATGACGAGATCGCCCGCCCGATACTCGGCGCGGGCGGCGATCGTCGCGTCGACCATGGCCTCGATCGGACGGGGATCGTGGCGTTCGTCCCATAGCGTGACGGTCCCGCCGACCGCGCAGACCGGCATCACCGCCAGCGCGATCAGGCCGACGGCCGCGGGAAGCCGCGCCGGCCCAACCAGCCTGGCTGTCTGGGCCGTGCGGGCCAGGTCGGCGACGCCGACCGCGACGATGATGGCGAGCAACGGAACCAGAAACAGGTTGGTCCGACAGGCCCCGAAGGGCCAGTAGCGTCCGGCGCTGGCCGCGAGTTGGAGCAGTTCGGCGCCGACCAAGGCGACGATAAGGATCATCCCGTCGGGGCGCCGGCGCAGTACCCGGACTCCGAGCGCCAGCGCAACCGCCGTGGCCGTCCCGACGAGCAGCGTCGGGAGGCGATGCCCCTCGAGGAGGGAGTGCACCAGATTGGGGTCATAACGGTCGATCCCGGGCGGGACGCCACCGAGAATCGCGCCGGTCTGTTCGAGCGTGAACCGCAGGCCGCCAAGGATCCCTCGACCGGCGAGGAAGTGATCGTCCCAGAAATGGCTCGCCCGTTGGCTGGACTGGTGCGCCACAAAGATCATCATGTGGGTGCCGGTCAGGAGGAGGGCGGGGCCCACCCGTCCGGCGGTGCGCACCACGGTGCGTCGGGGCACCGCGCGGACCAGGTCGTAGCCAGCGAGGGGAACCAGCAGAAACACCGCTGGCAGCGACAGCAGCGCCAGCGCCCCGGCCGCGGTCCGGCGTGGGAGCGTGGCCTGTCCCGTCCACAGCGCGACCACCGCGAGGGTGACCACCGCATCGAGGACGTAGGGCTTGAGCTGCGTGCCGGTGTCGACGACGGTGCCGGCGAGGGCGGTCGTCACCGTGGCGGCCACGGCCGGTACCCGGCCGGTGAACCGCCGCGCGAGCAGGAAGCCGCCCGTAGCGAGAAGCGGTAGCCAGATTCCCGCTCCGACGAGCCGGAGCGACCAGCTGTGCCAGCCGAGGATGGTCCCGGTCAGCCGGGTCAGTGCCAGTGAGCCGACCGAGGACGGGGTGTTGGCCGCCGTCAGCTCCGACCAGAACGTCGGCCACGGTTCCCCCGCGAAGTGCGGGCGCCACAGCTCGTCGTACCAGAGCGGACGATCGATCCGGGCTCGCAGCGCGATCTGCACCCCGATCGTGGCGGCGACCAGTAGACCCACGAGCAGGACGTCGCCATGCCGTTTTTCCACAGGTTGTCCACAGGACACTGGCGTCCTGTGGACAACCTCCCCGATGGTGTCGATTGCTCCGTCAGTTCCGTCGTTGGGAGGGGCACTGTTGTTGGGAGGGGCGTTTGTAGGAGGCCAGGAAGCGATCGATCCGGCCGATGGCGTCCGTGAGATCGTCCACCGCGGGCAGGGTCACGATCCGGACATGGTCGGGATGCGGCCAGTTGAAGCCGCTGCCCTGGACGAGCAGGATCTTCTCGGCCAACAGCAGATCGAGGACGAAGCGCTCGTCGTCCCGGATCGGGTAGACGGCGGGGTCCAGCCGGGGGAAGGCGTACAGCGCCCCCCGCGGCGGGACGCACGACACCCCGGGGATGTCGTTGAGGAGCTTCACGACCGTGTCTCGTTGTTCGCGCAGCCGGCCGCCGGGCAGGACGAGGTCCCCTGCGCCGCCGTCCTCCGTGAGGGCGGCGACCGTGGCGAACTGCCCGGGCGCGTTGGCGCACAGGCGCATGTTCGCGAGGATGTTCACTCCCTCGATGTAGCTCGAGGCGTGGCCGCGCGGACCGGACATCACCATCCACCCGGCCCGGAACCCGGCCAGCCGATAGGACTTCGACAGCCCGTTGAAGGTCATGCAGACCAGGTCCGGCGCGAGCGCTGCGGTCGCGATGTGCTCGGCGTCCTCGTAGAGGATCCGGTCGTAGATCTCATCGGACAGCAGCATCAGGTGGTGGCGGCGGGCGACCTCGACGATGTTCTCCAGCACCTGCCGGTCGTAGACGGCACCAGTCGGGTTGTTCGGGTTGATGACGACGATCGCTCGTGTCCGGGGGGTGACCTTGGCGGCGATGTCGTCGAGGTCGGGCGCCCAGCCGGCGGACTCGTCGCAGAGGTAGTGCACGGGCCGGCCACCGCACAGGCTGACCACGGCCGTCCACAGTGGATAGTCGGGCGCGGGGAGCAGCACCTCGTCGCCGTTGTTGAGCAACGCCTGCAACGACATCATGATCAGTTCGGAGACGCCGTTGCCGAGGTAGACCCCGCCGGGGTCGATGCCGGTGACCCCCTTGCGGAGGTGATAGCGCACGACCGCTTCCCGGGCGGCGAGTAGTCCCTTGGAGTCGCTGTAACCCTGTGCATCCGCAAGGTTTGCCACGACGGCCTCGAGTACCTCCGGCGGTGCGGAGAAGCCGAACGGCGCGGGATTGCCGATGTTCAGCTTGAGGATGCGCGACCCCGCAGCTTCCAGCCGGGTCGCTTCGTCGAGGACAGGCCCACGGACGTCGTAGCAGACGTCGGCGAGCTTGTCGGACTGGGTGAACTCCATCTGCCCAGGGTAGGTGGGCTGTCCAGCGGATTTTCGACCGGTCGGCGGCGTGCCGGCGAGTTCACCCCGAGGGAGTGACTCCGAACTCGACGGTTGCGTGCTCGTCCGGCCTGATCGGCTGATCCCTGTCCGGTCACCGAGAGCCGTGCCGCTCCTTGGCACGAAGATTGACGATATTCGCCTTGAGATCGATCGTATCGATGAGACCGATCTTGACCTGTGATGGAGCTGGAGTCACCTGCACTCCGGTCACCTGCACTCCGGCAATCTTGTCACCGGTCGCCGCAGGTTTCCCGTGCCGGGCAAGCTGCGGCATCTGGTGAGATCAGGTGAATACGCACTGATCAGATCCGGTTCGGCAAGCGCACACGTGGAGAGGTCGATGCGTCGACCGGCGTCTGGAGGCGGGCAGAGCACGACGTCGTCCATGGAATCTCCTTGGCATCAGGTTAAGCTTACTTAAGTCATGCCTGGCTGTGAGATCGGGAGAAGGGGTGCCAGCTGGGGGCATCTGACCTGCAGCCGTGGTCCGGGTGTCCACGCGGCTCGATGCTGCGGGGCCACCGGGGTCTTATAGGAGGGGCGGGGATTCTAGGCTGTCGTGGTCGGAGAATGTCTCGCCCTCGAGGAGGAGGTGCCGGTGATCTTCAGATTGGTCGGAGACGGTCGCCCGTACCCCGAGCACGGCCTTGGCCAGCGGGACTGGGCGGCCATTCCCCCTCGCCAGGTTCGGCTTGACCAGCTCGTCACCACCAAGCGAGTGCTCGCACTCGATGTTCTCCTCGATGAGGACTCGACCTTCTACGGTGACCTCTTCCCTCACGTCGTCGAGTGGGACGGAGCCCTCTACCTGGAGGATGGCCTGCACCGTGCTGTACGGGCCGCGCTGCAGCAGCGCACGTCCATACACGCCCGCGTCTACGTTCTGACCGGCCCGGCCCTGACCGGTCCGGCTCAGTCGTCGGCGGCGCGGTAGATGACGAAGACGTCCTTGCCGACCCTGGCGAAGAGGTAGCGCGGACAGTCTGATGTCGGACGGTACGCCATGATCGGGCGGAACACCGGTGACCGCCTGACCTCCTTGAGGCTGCCACCTGCCATCTGGCGTGCACGGCTTCCTGCGATGTCCAGCTCGTCTGAACGCTTGTACCATCCGCCGCAGTAGCGGATCTCGTCCGGTCGTGATGTCCACGCGGGGGTGCGGAAGAACCACATCAGATACACCGTCCGCATCAGCAGCACAAGCAGCAGGATGATGAACAGGGCTCGGATGAAGTTCCCAGCTCGTCCGGGCGCGAGGATGGGGCTCACAAGGTTGGGAGCCTACGGGCATCCCGTTCGTAGCTGAGCATCGGCTCTCGTGTCCCCCCCCCATCGGGTCGCGGTACGCCGAGGCAGACATTTGGATCATGTCCATACCCCCTGGGGGTAATTCAGGCTACTCGTCTTGTCGGGACGGTCTCAGCTGGCGCGGCTGAGGTGTTATCGCTGAGGAGCTCCAACAGATCCGGACCCAGATGCAGCCGTGGCGCCTGCTGCATCAGCGTTCCGTCACGATGGCGGGCGACAATCGAACCGTCGCGTCCGCGCTGCAGAACAATCCGCCTTTCATGAATAGTCCGATGATGAAGGGAGCAGATCAGAACGAGATTATCAAGATCTGTATTTCCGCCTCCGGATGCCCATTCCTTCATATGATGTACCTGGAGCCAGCGGGTATGATGGCAGCCCGGATACTGGCATACCCCTCGGTCGCGTGCATAAATTGCTAGCCGCAATCTCGTGGTTGGGTTTCGGCGGGTGCGACCCAGCATGAGAGGGTTTCCCTTGGAGTCTATAATAAGTGTCCGAAGGAGGCTGTCGCAGGACAGTCTTCGAACGACGTTCGGTAGAACGGGGATATGGTCCTTCATATCACACCTTCGGGTATTCAGTCCATTCCCTTCATGTCGCTGGAGGGGGGATCCATGGTTCTCTCGGCTTGAACCGATAAGTGTATCAATATCTATGTGTACATTTATCGTGTGAGATGTGGAGCTCATCAGCGTGGGAGCGCCGGTGGAGAGGAAAGATTCGGACATAGCCGTCAAGGCATCGGCTTTCATCTCAGGACCTGCGTGTGTTATCGAGGTGTCATTGATCGAGCCCTCGGCATCGGATGTCGTGGAAGAATCTTCCCGGTTAGAGTCTCGGGAGTCGTGCAGGCTTGACATGGCCATGACGAGAGCGCTCTCAATGATCGCACCACGGGCTGGATCGAGGCGGACGGACAGTGAAAATGTTCCATCTTCGTTCCACCGCCAAGAGCACCGCGTATTGTTCGGGCCATCTTCGTCGCGCCCCCCGTTCTCATCTTTTTGATCATGATTGATTTTGGCATGCAAGGACACGAGTCTCTCGAGCTTCTGCGCTGTGCACTGTGCGGCCTGCTCAACCCACCTTGCTTCCGTCTCCGGCTCGGCGACACGTGTTATAGCCCGAACCTTTGAATAGGAGATCTCTCCTTTGGAGAAGGACTCGCGAATGAGGGGAAGGAGTTCTAGTGCTCGGGCGACTCGAAGGTAGTCGTAGCTGGCGCGAAGTCCGAGTCCGCACCGCCAGGACAACCAGTGCGCGCAGGTCGGCATGCCGCTGGCGGACCAACCTTTGCGGCGATCGAAGGCAGCGAGCAGAATCAGCCAACGGCAGGTGGCGGCAGCCAGTCGACCCGCCCAGCTGCAGAGTTCCGTCTCGAGGGCAGGGAGGGGAACCGTCTCCAGATCTTTACCGAACATGTGTTCGATTATGGCGCGCGATGGGACCATCGTCAACCGCGTCTGGTGGGCGAACCATCTCAGCGTAGATCGCGTTATAGATCGTCAGCGGGGGCGACATCGAGAATTCTGTTTGCTTGAGGATGCGGTCGCCACAGCCGCAAGTCATGCGCTGTTCCGCGGTGCGGTCTTCCTCGACGGGCGTAGGGGTTGACGCCGTGGCGAGTGTGACGCAGAATCGACCATGTGTTCGGTTGGCTCCTGTCATCCTTTCAAGTGCGCGGGATTTCAAGTACGCGAGCACAGCCAGAACACGGTGATGATCTTCCGTGAGAGGTAGCCAATTATGCCAGCTCATCGGCGAGAAACTCTGCGGCATATTTCTTTTCGACATACTGGCGGAGAACGGGGCCGGGGACCCTGCGTGGGCAATGCGTGATTATGGCGCCGACGGGTCCGGGACCGAACCGCAGTCCCTTCTAGGCCGAGTATCGGCACTCGGCGGATCTCGGGCCTTTTAACGTCTCTCGACCTGGCAGCTTTTGAGTATGCCCGTACCCACATTGTTGTGCAATGTGTACTAGAGAGAGAAGACTAGATGAAAATGGGCAGCGGTATTGTGATCGTACTGGTGATCCAGCCGCCCGTGCTGGGTGAACTTGTCCCTCCGGTGGAGAAACTGCTGGGGGCAGGTCCGGTACTTGGGCTCCCGGGGTTGCCACTCGGCGGGGACGTCGGCGTCGGAGCGTCCACCCCGGTCGGTGTCGTCGAGGGTGGGGTGCTGGTGGGTGCCGTCGTGGGTCTGCTGGCTGGCGATGGAGCCGTGGTTGGCGGCTGTGTAGGAGTCGTGGTCGGTGGCTCCGTCGTCGGCGTGCGTGGCGCCGGGGCGGTGGATGGCGAGGACGGAGGCGATGTCGCAGGCGTCTTGACAAAAGCAGGGTCGGGACGGTGGGTGGCGGAGGGCGAGGGCTTGCTGACCTGTCGCGCGATGGGCTCCATGAGGTGTGGTTCCAAGCCTCCGGGCGATGCAGCCCGGCTGGTAAACGCTCCGGCAACCGTCGGGACGACTGTCGAGGACGTCGCGGCCGCATTGCTGGGTGCGGCCGCAGGCATGGGCGGACGTATCGCGTCCGGGGTCGGTGCCTGCGTCACCTGCCCCTGCGTCACCTGCGTGATATTCGGCTCGTCCTCCGACAGCAGCTGGGCATCGGAGGTGGGCCAGTTCATGGCCGCCGTGAGGCCGGCGACGGCGATGGCCGTCACCGCGGCGACTGCCACCGCCGACCGCCTGCGCCATCCCGCGCTGCCGCGGCCAGCATGAGTCTGCGGTGCGTCGGTGAGGTCGTTGTCGGAGTCCATGCGCATGAGCGGGAGTACACGCACGGAGTGCGTGGTGGCGGCGATGATGGTTTTCTCGGCGTCGGCGTACCTGTCACCGCTGGGTGGAGCCGTCGGTACCTTGACGAGATTGACCTTCGGTGTCTCCTTGGTGGTCTCGCCGACTTCGCTCTCAGTATCGGCTGCCGCTGCCGCTGCCGCTGCCGCTGCCCGCCGACTGGCGGCTGAGGCTGCGGCTACAGCCGCGACAGCGGCGCGATCGAAGGTGCGCGCGAGGCCGACCCGCAGACTCGCTGGCGCCGGAACCACGGCACCGGCGAGGAGCTCTTCGGGCGAGACTCCATGGGGTACCGGGATGCTGCGCGCCTGGGGCGATCCAGACCAGGCCAGAGCGCTTCCTCGAGCAAGCTCGAGTAGCCAGGACCGCAGCCGGGTGGGATCGCTCAGAGGATTTAGACGAGTGCGGGCGACGAGGGCGAACGCCGTCCCGGCCGCTGCGCGGGCCACGGTGGGATCGCCCAGAATCAGCAGGCACATCGAGAAGACATCATCGGCGTACAGATCGTAGAGATCGTCGAACGCCTGTCGGTCACCACGTCGGACACGGGCCACCAGGTCCGCGTCGTCGTCCATACTCAGCTTCTCCCCGGGGACTAGCGGCGGCCCCGGAACGGGCCGGCATCGCCCCATCGGTAGCCCGGTGAGGCAGTCCCAATGCTAGAAGTTCGTCCCCCGCAGCGGGTGAACGTCGTGAAGATTTTGTTGTCGCCGATTCGACAGTCGATAACGCTTGACTACTGATGCCGTCGCACTTTGATCCTCATCGACTACGGCTGGTTACTTTGCCTGGTAGGTCCCACGGCAGGGTGGCCATGTCCCGTCGGAGACGGGACCAATCCGCCATGGACGAATCTGCCTTCAATGAGTATAAGTCGAAATCTGTCACCAATTCGGCGGAACCGGCGTTCGGAACCGGACCGGCCATTCGCGGCCTTCCGCCGGATGGCACCATGCTTCTTGCGGGTCGGGACATAGCTCAGGATGCCGGTGGTTGTTGGGCGAGCCGGGCCTTGACGGTGCCGCTCTGTCCATCACGGGTATAGGTCACTTCCACCTCGTCGCCGATGGCGTGGGACCGGACCGCCGCGATGAGGGAGTCGACGTCGTTGACGGCACGGTTGCCGACCTTCGTGATGACGTCGCCGGTGCGAAGGCCGGCCCTTTCGGCGGGTCCACCCGGAACCATGGAGCGGATCTGTGCACCGTTGCCGCTGGAGGCGGTGGAGCGGGTGTTCTCCTCCGCGGTGGAGGCGCTGACGCCCAGGTACGGGTGCCGGGCGCTTCCCGTGGAGATCAACTGGGTGGCCACCGACTCGGCATAGTTGCCCGGAATAGCGAAACCGACGCCGATGTTGCCGGACTGCTGGCCACCACCGAAGGGACTTCCACCACCCACGGTCGCGATCGCGCTGTTCACGCCGATGATCTCGCCGCGACTGTTGACCAGCGGACCACCGGAGTTACCGGGGTTGATCGATGCGTCGGTCTGGATTGCGTCGAGCACGGTGTTCTGCTGATCCCGCACGGTTGAATCCCCGGTGCGCACCGGGCGATGCACGGCACTGACGATGCCGGACGTGACCGTACCGTTCAGCCCGAGCGGACTGCCGACCGCTACCACCAGTTCCCCGATGTTCAGCGTGTCGGAATTGCCGAACGTGGCCGCAGTGAGACCGGTGGCATTGATTTTGATCATCGCGAGGTCCGAGCTCGGATCCGTGCCTACGACCTGCGCATCGAAGGTACGACCGTCCTGCAGGGTGACCGTCAGCGAACCGCCGTTCGCGGCACCCGAGACCACATGGTTGTTCGTCAGGATATGCCCGTCCGAACGGATGATGGTGCCGGAGCCGGTGCCCGACTCGCTGCTCGATTCCTCGGAGATTGTCACGACACTCGGCAGGATCTTCTGCGCCGCGGCCGACACGGTGTTCGCGGCTGCCGGCGACGTTCCACCGGAACTGTCCACGGTGTTGTGCAGACCGGCGGATGTGACGATGGTCTGCCCCCCGTTGTTATCGGCGACCAGCGCTCCGACACCGCCACCTACACCAGCTGAGACCAGGGCAATGGCGAGTCCGGCGGCGACGAGCCGCCGTCGGCGCCAAGGCGGCGAGGCGGCCATGGTTGTCCCGTTGCCGTAGAGGTCCTGGGCGGGTGGCGAGCCGGCGTCGCTCGGGGAACTCCACGGCGGTCCCCAGGAATGCCCTCCGGTCGGGGGTCCCGCGGGGGGGCCCGCGGGGCCGGCCGCGCCGTTCAGAGCTCTCGGGGCAGCGGGACCACTGGGTGGCGGGCCTGAAGGTGGTCCCCACGGGCCGCCGGGCGGCGCCGCCGGAGGTGGGCTTCCCGCGGAGAACGCGGCCTGCTGCTGGCTGGCCTGGGACGGCCCGGCCGGGTACGGAGAATCCGGATACGGACGAGGATCCCCATGCGGGGGATGGGGATTCGGATACTGAGGATGCTGGCCGGAGGATGGCCCCAGCGCCGGCGGTTGGCTGTACGGCGAGCCGGGCGGACGGGAAGGCGGGCCCGCCGGGAGGTCGGGTTCGGAGCTGGCGGGACCAGCCGGGTGAGCTTGGCCGGCTGGTGTCCCGGCCGCGCTGCCGATGGGCGGAGCCCAGGGGGAGGGGGAGTCATGCCCGGCGCCGGACCCCTCCCTGCCGCCGCCCCCGGGGGCGGCCTCGGCGCTACTGCTGAAGGGGAGACGCGGTGTCATGGTAGGCACTTTCCCTTGAAAGCCTGAGCGATTCCTGAATGCCGACCAACGTTCGGGTAAGCGATCCGGCGTGGAGCCGCGCCGCGCCGGGTCGGCCCGACCCGGGCCGACCCGGCCCGGGTCGGCTGGGTCAGCTGGGTCAGCCGGTGGGACGGTGTTCCGCCAGTAGATCACGAATTTCCGTGAGCAGGCGTGCCTCGTCGGTGAGTGCCGGGTCCTCCTCCGGCGGGACCTGCCCCCGCGTCCGCCGCTCGTTGATGGTGTTCAGGGGGAGTACTACCACGAAGTAGATCACTGTAGCGACTGAGAGGAATGCGATGACGCTGTTGATGAACTCGCCGTACCGAAACACGCTGCCGTTGATGGTGAAGGTGAGGGCCGAGAAGTCGGGTTTGCCGAAGATCGCGGCGATCAGCGGGGTGAAGATGGTCTTCACCAGCGACGTCACCACTGCGGTGAAGGCGGTGCCGACCATGACCGCGACCGCCAGGTCGACGACGTTCCCTCGCATCAGGAACTGCCTGAAGCCCTTCATGTGGCGTCCCCCCTGAAATATGTGCCTGATGACATGGGAGGATATCGACGCAGATCAGTGGGTGACCGGCGAGGTGCCTGGCCGATCCCTTTACGCCTTCGGGGGGCTACTGTCAACTAAGCTCGCGCAACGTCGACGCAACGCCGTGGTACACCGGTGGCACGGGTGGACGCAAGCGGAGCTCGGGATCGGAGGTCGTCTGGTGACGGACGGTGTGCGACGGACCGAGTGGGACGACGACGACCGGCAGTCTCCCTACTATCAGGGGAGCGGCAGGGGTCCCTCGATGGAGCCGTACCAACCAGCGGGGCCGGATCCGCGGCCTAGCGGCTACGGCCCTCCGACCGGGCCATATGACGCCGCGGGCCCGGTGACCGGGCCCTACCACCCGGTACCGGCGAGCCATGGCGATCCCGGCCATGGCGATCCCGGCCATGGCAGTCCACGTCAGGGCAGTTCGATACAGCCCGAGGATATCGATTCCCCGTCCACCGGCACCTCGATGCGCCGGGCGCTCGTCCCGCCCGCTCGGACCGCTCGGACCGCTCGGGCTGAGAGCCCGCGGTCCCGAGCCGTTCCTGGTTCCACTCCCACTCCCGCACCCGCACCCGGTTCCACTCCCGGGCGTCGACCACCCGGATGGGCTACCGATGGAAGGTCGGCTCCACGAGGTGGACCGGATCGGCAGAATGAGGTCGGTCTGCCGCGGGCCAGAACGGCGATGCCGACACGTCGGGCCGACGGTGCCTCCACAGGCGGTCCGCCGACCGGCGGCGCCGGGATGAGAGACGGTGGAACAGGCCCGCGGATGCCCTACGGCAGGGATGCCGGCGACGACCTCGGACTCGACCGACGCCATGCCGACCGCACCGATCCTGATCGGCCCGGTCGGCCCGGTCGGCCCGGTCGGCCCGGTCGGCCCGGTCGGCCCGAGGCTTACCCGCCGGGCGCGGGGCGGAGCCGGCCGAGTCCGGCGCGGTTCGGAGCCGATCAGCGGGTCGCGGCGCGTCGCTCGGGGAGCCTGGCCTCCGCCGCGGGCACAGCCGATTTCCCCGACGATGACGACGCTCGCGATTCCCGACAGGGAGATCGTGATTCCGACACCATGCCTTTCCTGCATCGGGTCGGGGTGGCCCTGGTGGTGCTGGCCGTGGCACTCGGGGTGGGCGTCGGGGCCGGTGCCGTCTGGGAAAAGGTCCGGCCCAGCGGCCGGACCGCCAATGCGGCCCCGGCGCCGACGGCAGCATCGTCCGGCGGCCCCGCAGCGGCCGCGCCCAGCCCAAGCACAGGGGCGGCTGGCGGTCAGGCAGCTGGCGGTCAGGCGGCTGCGGGCCAGATCGCGGTGCCGGCGGACTGGACCTCGTTCACCGACACTGTGCAGAAGGCCACCTTCTCCCACCCGCCCGTGTGGAAGCAGCGGCGCGACAACACCGGCATCTTCTACGGCGAGCCCGGCACCGTCTCGGAGTACGGACCGCAGATGATCGGGGTGGCCCGGGTCGCGGTGCAGGATCCGGTGGCAGCGCTCACGCAGGTCCAGTCCGCCGAGTTCAACACGGTCCCCGGTCTGACCAGGGACCATTCCGGTCCGGCGACGGACACCAGCGATCAGCCCACCCAGGAACTTGCCGGCTCGTACGACCGGGAGGGGCAGCGGGTCTCCTACCTCATGCGCACGGTGTCGGTGGCCGGTGCCGTGTACGTGCTCATCGCGCGAGTGTCGACCAACGTCCTGGCGTCGCTCAACACGCTGATGGGCGCACTGCGGTCGTCGTTCGCGCCGGCCTGATCCGTCCCCGCCGGCTGGCCGTCATGGGTCACATCCGTGGGCCGGGCCGCGCGGAACGGGCCGGAGCCAGCAGATTCCAGATCACCCTGCCCGTGGCGAAGGCGGCCGGTCCGGAGACGGCCGGCCAGCCGTGGGCCAAGGCGGGCAGCAGGAACTGCACGACCCGGGCCGAGGAGGCACAGGGGGTCTCCTTGCGCAGGGCGACGGCCGGTGACGTCACTGCGGTCGAATTCGCGGGCACACCCGGGACGGCACTCGGCATCAGGACCCGCGGGGCGGCGTTCACCGGCGCGCTTGCCGGGTTCACCGGCGCGCTTGCCGGGTGCACTGGGGGCACGGCGACGGGCGCGGCCACGTCCGCATCCGTTCCAACGCTCAGCGCGGACGGTGATGCCACCGGAGCGTGCCATGGCACGCCGGCCGAATCCGTGAGGACAGTGTCCGTAGGCCGGCTCGGGACGGGGCAGCGATCCACCGACCGGAACGGGATCATGCTCTCCTCGACCGACGTGATCGCGGTCCGTAGCACCGGCGACCAGGGGGTCCCCTGGTAGGGGATATGGCCGTCCGCCCCGCCGTGGACGTCCACGACGGTCAATGGGGCGCCCGGATGGCAGTCCGACACCTGACGGCTGGCCGCCACGACGGCGATGCCCGCGAGTTCGTCTCCGTGTTCGCAGGCGTACCGGTAGGCCAGCATGCCACCGTTGGACAGACCGATCAGGCTGACCCTGTTCCGGTCGATCGGGTAGTGCTCGCTGAGATGCGCGATCAACGCGCGTAGCCAGCCGACGTCATCGGTATGGTTGGTCACGGCGGGTTCGCAGCAGGTTCCAGCGTTCCATGCCCTGTTGAGGCCGTCCGGGTACACGACGGCGAGGCCGGCGGTACGGGCGAGGCCGTCCAGGTCCCAGTGCTGCTCGGGATCCGTGCCGTCGTAGTACAGGCTGTGCAGCGCCACGAGCAGGGGATAGGGCTTCGGGGCGTCGGACGGGGGCAGGGTCACCCGGATGTGGGCGCCCCGTCCGGAGCGTTCGAATGCATCGGGACCCGTGGTCGGCGCGGGGGTGGCGGCCAGGACCACATGACCACGTCGGGGACCCTCCAGCACGCCGCAGCCGGACGTCGTCAGCAGAAGGGGAACCAGGAGGGCGAGGAGCCAGGCCGCGGCGACGCGGCGGCGACGGACGGCTGGCACGAGGGCCATTCTGACGCGCGTCCAGCGCCCCGGGCGTCACCGGTGTCGGTGATTGCTCTTCGTGTTCGATCTACTACGAGCGAGATCGCCTTCGGGGGCGCGGACCACATTGAGTCTGGGACGATCCGCGTCGGAAGGTACCCAGCGGCCCGATGACCGTGCCTCCGTGTTCTCCGCGGCCGTGCGGTAACGGTCGAACGCCTCCTGGGCGCGGCTTTCCAGATCGTCCACGAGAGCGAGTGACTCGCGTACCCGCCGCTCCCCGGCGGGACCGGCGGCGAGCAGGTCCGACAGACAGTTGTCCACGGCACGCCGCGCCGCCAGCCAGCCGAGGAGCAGTCGGGAGCGCTCCATATCCGAGAGCTCGTCCACCGAGATGTCCCTCCGCTCGCCACTCGTGACGTTGATGAGGTTTCCGCCGTGAGGATCGGCCACATGCGGACCGATCCGGCGGGGTCCCCTGGCTGGGTCAGGTGTCCGGGTCAGGGCGATATGCGTGGTCGAGGTCAGTGACCGACTTTTACCGTCCGTCCTCTTCCAGAGTGCCCCACCTGGGGCCCGAACGCGCCGCAGTTCGCCGAACGCACATCCACCGGTCGACGCGACCGGGACGTGGGGGACGGACCACACGTTACGTGGGTCCCCCCGGAAGCGGTCGGTCGGCGGTCGGCGGGGGCTCGTCCACCGCGGACGGTGGAGGTCGTTCGGAGGAGCCGGTTTTGGACAGTGGTCCCTCACCCGGTGGCGGGATCGGGGGTCGGGGCGAGGCGACGGCCGGCGGTGGCAGCGGCTGTTTCGGCGCGTGTGCCGAGGAGTCTGTGTGTCCCGGGGAGTCTGCGTGCCTCGGGGAGTCTGTGTGCCTCGGGGAGTCTGTGTGTCCCGGGGAGTCTGCGTGTCCCCGGGAGGTGTGTGGGCTCGGGGGACCGGTGGGACCGGCGGGACCCGGGAAGCCGTGGGGTGTGGACGGGCGGTGAGAGACCGACGATACCTGGGGCACCGTGGTGGGGCGGCGATCGTGCCACTTCGCCCGAGCCTCGGCGGCGGTGTCCTCGACATGATCGAGGATCTCCTCCCATCGGATCTGCATGGGTCGAATGAGGCCGCCTCCCACGCCGACGACGATCACACCGGTGAGGGAGGCCAGGATCGCCCAGAGGAGCGGTGTGGTGACCGACGTCGCGAGTCCCACCTCGTCCAACGCCGCCTTGCCGAAGGCGACTACGAGCACGGTGGCCACGATGTTGCCGGCCGCCCGTCCGTACGCGAGGTCGCGTAGTGCCTCCGTGACGAAGGTCCGGACGACCCGGCCGAGGCCGACCCCGATCATGATGACCAGCGTCGCGAGCAGGGTGTGGAGCAGCAGAGCGAGTAGATCGGTCACGGTGTCCTCGGCCGCGTTCGGTCCGAAGACCCCCAGCGCGATCCGCAGCACGCCGAGCAGGCCGATGCCCATGAGCACCCGCAGCCCGCCCGCACGCACGCTCGGGGCCGGCTGGTGCAGTAGCCGCGGCAGGCCGGCGCGATCGATGATCCGATCCAGGCCGGCGCGTTCGGTCAACCGGGTGACGAGGCGCGTACCCGCCCGAACCAACAGCCAACCGAGCAGACAGATCGCGAGGAAAAGGCCAATTTTCGGGGCTGTCGCGGCGATTTGCGACCAGGCGTCGGAGAAGCCCCGATCCCACTCCACGGCAAGCGTCACCCGTACAGCACAACAGCAAACGCTGTGTAGTTGAATGATGACACGCCGCTATTTTGTGGGGGTGGTCCCGTGGTTTGCCCCGACCGCCGGGGGCCAGATATCCGGCCCCGGCACCCCCGGCACCCCCGGCACCGGGTTCCCGGCACACCGGGTCTCCCAGGGCTCGTGCGGACGGGCGAGGGCCCGTCCGGTTGAATCGGTGGATGAGCATGCAGCCCGTACACATACCACCACGGGCGGACCTGCCGACCCTGGCGGCGGCCGCCGCCGACTGCCAGGGATGCGACCTCGCACAACTGCCCGGCACCCGCACGGTCTTCGGGGTCGGCCCCGCGCATAGCTGGCTCGCCCTCGTCGGCGAGCAGCCGGGCGACATCGAGGACCGGCGGGGTGTGCCGTTCGTGGGCCCCGCCGGCAAGCTGCTCGACCGGGCCCTCGGCGAGGTGGGACTCGACCGTGCCGAGGTGTACACGACGAACGCCGTCAAGCACTTCCGGTATCGCACCGGCAACGGTCCGCGGCGGATCCATCAGACCCCGGACCTGCGGCATGTCACCGCGTGTCGTCCCTGGCTATCCGCGGAGCTCAACCTCGTTCGGCCGGCGATCGTCGTGATCCTGGGGGCTACGGCCGGCATGTCGCTGCTCGGACCGTCGTTCCGGGTGACGAAGATGCGTGGCCGGCTGCTCCCCGGGCCGGCAGGCTCCGGGGCTCAGCTGCTCGCCACGCTGCATCCCAGTGCGGTGCTACGGGCGGATCCCGCCCGCCGTGACGAGGTCTACGCCGGCTTCGTCAACGATCTGCGGATCGCCGTGGCGGCCCGTCCCACCATGGACCCGTCCGCCTCGGTGGACGCATAGTCCGTCCGGGCCCCGGCGATCCTCCACCGGGAAGGGCCTCGTTACCGATCTTCGTCTAGGTGACGATCTTCGTCTAGGCGACGATGTCGATCGGCGTGCCGAGGGGAACGGTCTGGGCGAGTCTGGTGATCGCGTCGTTGCTCAGGCGGATGCATCCGTGGCTGACGTCCTTGCCGATGAGCTTTGGTTCGTTCGTCCCGTGCACGCCGATGACCGGCTTGTGGCCGCCGAACGAGCTGAGTGATGTCGAGAAGCCGTTGAGCCCGAAGGCATACGGCCCGTACGGACCGTTCGGATCACGCGGCTTGAGCAGCTCCATGAGATAGAAACGCCCGCCCGGCGTCGGGGTGTCGGCGGTGCCGATCCCCACCGGCTCCTCGGCGATCTGCGTCCCGTTGCTGAACACCTGGAGTCGGTGCCTGCTGCGGGAGACAACCAGCCGGTACGGCGTCTCGGACGCGGTGACCTGGTCCGCCTTCAACCATCCGGTGCTGCCGTTCGGCTGCACCGGCAGCAGTACCTGCCACCATCCCGACAGCTTGGCCTGGACGAGGAAGACCCGCTTGACGCCGTTCTCATTCGGACTGGCCAGAGTGGAGGAGGGTTGGGTGTCGGTCGGGGCGCTGTAGACGTCGACGCTGGCACCCACGGCCGTGACCACGGTGCTCTTTCCCTGGCCGAGTCCGGCGGCGGCGGCGAGCTGGTTGCGCACCTGCGGGGAGAGATCGGTGGATGCGTTCCTGGCGCCGTCGCCGCAGCCGGTCAGCACGACGCCACCCAGGATGGCCGCGAGGGCGCCCGCGGCCATCCTGGGACCAGGTCCGGAGCTCATCGCGTGTAGTGCGGATCGGCCGGGACGGCGCTCGTGGCGGCGGGCACCGCGACGGGTAGCGGAGCGGGCGGTGCGAGCGGCGGCGGGGCCGATCCGCCCGTGCAGTTGGAGACACCGACCGTCGGCACGGTCACGAGCAGAACCTTGGTCTTGGCGTCCCAGGGGGAGCCGATTACCGCGAGTGCCTTCGAGGGGAGGTCAACGGTCTGCTTCGGCCCGATGTCCAGAATCCCGCCGTGCAGGCTGGTGTCGAACCAGCCGAATCCAAAGGCCTTGTCCGCGGTGTTCTTCAGTTTCCAGGAGGGGACGGAGCCGTCGCAGGTGAAGGTGAGGAACAACGGGTTGACGTCCATGTCGTCGATGCTGTTGATCTGCTTGTCCAGCGGGACCTTGAAGGGCAGCAGGTCGAGGAAACCATCGAGTGTCGGCTTGCCGGTGCCGTTGGTCGGGGTCGCGGAGGACGCCGCGCTCGCCGTCGCGTCCAGAATCAGAGCCGCGGCGTCGGTGGGCGTGGCGCTCGGCGTGGCGCTCGGATCGAGGCTCGCAGTGGCGGTCGGGCCGGCCGACCCGGTCGGCTTGCCCGCCGAGTCCAGGCCGGCCAACGGCCCTGTCTTCGGGGTCGCCGTCGGGGTGTCGGAGACGAGGGGGGACGGACTCGACTGGGTGACGGCGGCCGTGGCCGTCGCGATGGCGGTGGGCGACGGTTCCGGAGTTTCGGCGAGCGCCGGGGAGGCCAGTGCGATGGTCGCCATGCCGAGAACGCCGGCCACCGCGGCACGCATTCTGGTGATACGCATAAATCCGTCTCCTCGACGTGTGCCGAGCACGTTGATTGCGGGCAGGAGCGATTGCAGCCAAGAAGGTAGCAACGCGCCGTTCGTCCCCGGCGGGCCGGGTCCGGCGTAGCGGAACTGTTGGGTCGAAGAGGGACGGAGGACGGGCGCGACCCCTTTGTCGATCATGGAGTTCTCGACACTTCATGTTCGACAGGGAAGGGGAATGGGCCCGGGACGCCCGCACCGGGCGGCGTTGGAAAGAGCTGCCGAAGCCTGGATCCAGGCTCACTGGCGGCCCTCGACGCCGCCCCACACCGCCCGACATGGCGGGCGGGCCGGGTACGGCGCGTGCTCACGGTAGATGGAACGACGATGCGCCCCCAGCACGGCAGCCGCCACGTGCACCTGCCCGAAGGCCTCGCCCACGCCTGCGGCGTGCTCCTGACACAGGTCGACGTCGACGAGAAGACCAACGAAAATCCCTTTGTTCTCCGCGGTTTAGGCCAGATTCCTGACCTGACCGGCGTCCTGATCACTGCTTTCCCGGCCCCGCCCTCACACGCCCAGGCGGCAGGATCAAACGGCCACCAGCTCAACACACTGGAGCCCGGGGAACCGTGCCCGCAGAGCCTGGCAGATCTGCTCCGGCCTCCACCGTATGGCGAGGTGGTCCTGGATGAGGTCCCGCAGCTACGAGTTACGGATGATCTTGCTGGTGTCCGAGAAACGGGCCGCACCTCAGTTCACTCGCGTCAGCATTTCGTTGTCCGGTGCCGTGGACCAGTAGCACGGGAACGAGAACAGTAGTCACAGCTACAACGGAGAGCGCCCAGAAGGCAGGGTCTTCTCGATGCGAGGACGGGGCCCAGCCAGAGCCACCGGAGCCGGCACCTGTGGATTTGTGTACGCGCCCTCAGCCAAAGTTCTCCCAAGATCGGCGAGACTTCAAGGGGCGAGGCGTTCGACGACCCAGAGATCTTCGGCCGCGGTCGGGACGCCGCCGCCCGCATCGCCGCCGCCCGCATCGCCGACCCGGACACCGGTGGCGTCCGGGTCGGCGACGGCGAGGGAGTCCGTGCCGCCGCCGTCGGCCGGTACCGACACCCGCCGGTACCGCAGCCGGTCGTGCAGCCGGTCCGCGCGGCCCTGCCAGAACTCCACGGTGTCCGGCACGATGCGTAGCCCACCCCAGAACTCCGGTGTCGGCACCCGGGTGCCCTCAGGCCAACGGGCCGCGAGCTCGGCGGCGCGGTCGTCGAGCACCGTACGGGACTCGATGATCGTCGACTGGTGGCTGGCCCAGGCGCCGAGCTGCGAACCATGCGGACGCGACTGGAAGTAGCGTTCCGTCTCGGCCCGGCTCACGCGCTCGATCGATCCGATGACGACGACTTGGCGCTCGAGGGCGTACCAGGGGAAGACCAGCGAGCCGAAGGGGTTCTCGGTGGCCTCACGGCCCTTGCGCGAGGCGTAGTTCGTGTAGATCACGAAGCCCCGCTGGTCGAACCCCTTGAGCAGCACGGTCCTGGCACTGGGCCGCCCAGCGGCGGATGCCGTCGCGAACACGGCCGCGTTGGCCTCCGGAACGCCTACCCCGGGGGTGGCCGCGTCGATGAACCAGGCGGCGAACTGTTCGACCCAGGTCGGCGCGAGATGCTCCGGCTCCAGACGACCGGCGCGGTAGCCCTGGCGGAGCAGGGCGGGATCGGGGACGTCCAGATCGGGGACGTCCGGGTCCGGACCGCCCACCGGCGGCTCGTCGGCAGCGGAGGCTGGGGCCACGCCCCGATCCTGCCAGGCAGGCCGCGCACCCCAGCGGGACGGCCCCGAGAGTGATCCCGCCGGGCCAGGGTCCGTCGTCCCGGTCAGGAGAGCTCGGCCAGGATCTCGCGGACGCCGAGGTCCCAGCGAACCGTGAGGTCGGTGCACCGTCGGCCGGCCAGCCGATATGGCGCGTCGCCGCCCGACGACCCCGACAACAATGCTGGTAGCAGGGTGATACCGCGAGCGGCGAGATCATCGGCCAGCGCGGGCAGCCATTCCTGGACGATCCACGGCGTGTGGATTCCCAACGTTGAGTATCCGAGCACGAGAAAGTCGGCGACGGCGAGCGTCTCATTCATGAACATGGACACGGTGTCGCCGATGCGTATCTCCCAACGGTCCAGGTGCACCGCGTGCCCCGCCGCGCCGATCGCCCGGCCCAACCGTTCGGCGGGTGCGATGTCCGCTGCGCGATGACTGATGAAGACGAACGCCATGATCCTCCCGTCGTGTTCGCGCTGCGTGACTGCCGCCGGTCAGGCGTTCCAGGCACGAGGCCCGACCGTAGCGCGGAATGATCTCAGTTGACCAAACTTTCCATTCACGACTTTCGGCATATTCGTATAAATAGTAATATGATAGATAAAACTGCTGTGACTTACGTCATATTTTATGGGTTTCGCGTTGCCCGGTGCGTCGGTCTGTGCGCGGTCGGCCCCAGATAAGGGTTGGATGGAGCATCGCGGGGCACCTGCGCCCTGGCGCGCTGGGAGGCCTCACGGCAGGATCGGACGGAGCAGCACCGACGAAGCAGGCAGCACCGACGAAGCAGCACCGACGAAGCAGGACGCGGACGGGCCGCCGGCGGGACCATAGAGACAGAACCGGTGGGACCAAGAGACAGAAGCGGAGATCCGGACTCGATGGCCGAGAAAACAAGCGATTTCAAGCCCGGTCTGGAAGGTGTGATCGCCTTCGAGACGGAGATCGCCGAGCCGGACAGGGAAGGTAGCGCGCTGCGTTACCGCGGCGTCGACATCGAAGACCTTGTTGGCAAGGTCGACTACGGCCACGTCTGGGGGCTGCTGGTCGACGGGGCGTTCGAGCCCGGACTGCCGCCGGCCGAGCCCTTTCCGGTCCCGGTGCACTCCGGTGACATCCGGGTGGACGTGCAGAGCGCGCTCGCGATGCTCGCGCCCTACTGGGGCCTGGGCCAGCTGATCGACATCACCCCGGAGCAGGCACGGGACGATCTTGCCCGGGCATCGGTCGTGGCGTTGTCGTTCGTCGCCCAGTCCGCGCGGGGCCTTGGTCAGCCGGCGGTGCCGCAGAAGGAGGTTGACCGGGCCCGGACGATAACCGAGCGGTTCATGATCCGTTGGCGTGGTGAACCGGATCCCAGGCACGTCCAGGCCGTGGACGCCTACTGGGTCTCGGCCGCCGAGCACGGCATGAACGCCTCGACGTTCACCGCCCGGGTGGTCGCCTCGACCGGCGCGGACGCCTCGGCGGCGCTGTCGGCTGCCGTCGGTGCGCTGTCCGGTCCGCTGCACGGCGGTGCTCCGTCCCGGGTGCTCGCGATGCTCGACGAGGTCGAGCGCACCGGCGACCCCCTCGGCTACGTCCGCCGCGCCCTGGACCGCAAGGAGCGCCTGATGGGCTTCGGGCACCGGGTGTACCGCGCCGAGGACCCGCGGGCCCGGGTGCTGCGCCGGACCGCTCGTGACCTGGGCTCGACCCGCTACGAGGTGGCGGAGGCGCTGGAGGCCGCCGCGATCGAGGAGCTGACCAATCGGTTCCCGGATCGCCCGCTGCGGACCAACGTCGAGTTCTGGTCGGCGGTGGTGCTGGACTTCGCCGAGGTGCCGGCCCATATGTTCACGTCCATGTTCACCTGTGCCCGCACCGCCGGCTGGAGTGCCCACATCCTGGAACAACAACGCACCGGGCGGCTGATCCGCCCGTCCGCGCGGTACGTGGGCCCCGCTCCGCGCCCGCTCGGTGACGTTCTGCCGGGGGTCAGCCGTGGCTGACGCTCCCGCGATCGTGCTGCCCGACCGGCTGCGTCCCCGGGACGGCCGGTTCGGCTGTGGCCCGTCGAAGATCCGTCCCGAGGCGGTCGAGGCCCTCGCCACGAGCGGGGCGACCTACCTCGGCACCTCACACCGGCAGAAGCCGGTCAAGAGCCTGGTCGGCCGGGTGCGGGCAGGCCTGTCCGAGCTGTTCTCCCTGCCCGAGGGCTACGAGGTCGTGCTCGGGATCGGCGGCGCCACCGCCTTCTGGGACGCGGCAGCCTTCAACCTCGTCCGGACCCGCTCCCAGCACCTCGTCTTCGGCGAGTTCGGGGGCAAGTTCGCCGACACGACGAAGGGCGCGCCGTTCCTGGCCGCGCCGTCGGTGATCTCCTCGCCGCCCGGTACGCATCCGGACTGGGCGCCGGAGGCGGGCATCGACGTCTACGCCACTCCGCACAACGAGACCTCGACCGGTGTCGCCCGTCCGGTCCGCCGGCCGGTGGGTGCGGACGACGGCGCCCTGCACCTGGTCGACGCCACCTCGGGGGCCGGCGGGCTGCCGGTCGACGTGCGCGAGGTGGACGTCTACTACTTCGCGCCGCAGAAGAGCTTTGCCTCCGACGGCGGCCTGTGGACGGCGCTCGTGTCCCCGGTGGCGATCGACCGGCTCGCCGAGATCGCCGCGACGGACCGGTGGATCCCGCCGTTCCTCGATCTCACCACAGCCCGGGACAACAGCTCCAAGGACCAGACCTACAACACCCCGGCGGTCGCGACTCTGTTCCTGTTCGCCGACCAGATCGAGTGGATGCTCGCCCAGGGCGGGCTGGACTGGTGCGTGCGGAGGACCGCGGAATCGTCGTCCATCCTCTACACCTGGGCCGAGAAGACCTCCTACGCGACACCGTTCGTCGCCGACCCGGCCGCGCGTTCGCAGGTCGTCGTGACGGTCGACTTCGAGGGGGTGGACGCCGCCGCCGTGGCCAAGGTGCTGCGCGCGAACGGTGTCGTCGACGTCGAGCCCTACCGCAAGCTCGGCCGCAACCAGCTGCGGGTGGCCTGCTTCCCGGCGGTCGAGCCGGCCGACGTCGAGGCGCTCACCACGAGCATCGACTACGTGGTCGAGCACCTGTAGGCGGTTGAGCACCTGTAGGCGCCGGGAACCGGCGGGAGCCGCCAGCCAACCACAAGGGCCGGGGCCGCGGGAGGCGCCGCGGCCCCGGTGGGGCGCATCCGGTCAGCGCAGCGGGCGCTCCGGTGCCGCCTGGGCCGCCTGGGCCGCGATCGGGTCGATCCCGCTGTCCCCGACCCCGCTACGGTCGTCGATCGGGACATACGACCGCTGATCGTAGCCGATGTACAGCTGGCGCGGTCGGGCGATCTTCTGCTCGGGGTCGAGTAGACCCTCCTCCCACTGCGCCAGCCATCCCGGCATCCGGCCGATGGCGAACAGCACCGGGAACATCTCTACCGGGAAGCCCATCGCCTGGTAGATGATGCCGGTGTAGAAGTCGACGTTTGGGTAGAGCTTGCGCGCGACGAAGTACTCGTCCTCCAGCGCGATCCGCTCCAGCTCCATGGCCAGGTCGAGGAACGGGTTCGTGCCGGTGACCTTGAAGACCTCGTCGGCGACCTGCCGGATCACCCGGGCCCGCGGGTCGTAGTTCTTGTAGACCCGGTGGCCGAAGCCCATCAGCTTCTTCTTGCCGTCCTTCACCTGGGCGATGAAGGCGGGGATGTTCTCGACCGACCCGATCTCCGAGAGCATCCGCAGCACCTGCTCGTTGGCGCCACCGTGCAGCGGACCGTAGAGCGCGGAGATCGCGGCGGCGGCCGCCGAGAACGGGTCCGCCTGCGAGCTGCCGACCGCGCGCATCGCGTTGGCCGAGCAGTTCTGCTCGTGGTCGGCGTGCAGGATGAACAGCACGTCGAGGGCGTGCTCCAGGTTGGGGTCCGGCTCGTACTTGAGCTCGGTGGCCTTCCACATCATGTTGAGGAAGTTGCCGGCGTAGGACAGGTCGTTGTCCGGGTAGACGTACGGGAAACCGACCGAGTGTCGGTAGGAGAACGCCGCCAATGTCGTGATCTTGGCGATCAGGCGGACGATCTGCAGCCGGCGCAGCCCCGGGTCGTCGATCGTCTTGGCGTCCGGGTAGAAGGTCGACAGCGCACCCACCGTGGAGACCAGCATGCCCATCGGGTGCGCGTCGTGGTGGAAGCCGTCGATGAACTTCTTGATTGATTCATGGACCAGGGTGTGATGGGTGATCTCGTCTTCCCAGGTCGACAGCTCCTCGGCGGAGGGAAGCTCGCCGGCGAGGAGCAGGTAGGCGACCTCGAGGAAGCTGCTCTTCTCCGCCAGCTCCTGGATCGGATAACCGCGGTAGCGCAGGATGCCGGCGTCACCGTCGATGTAGGTGATCGCACTCCTACAGCTCGCCGTGTTCGTGAAGGCGGGGTCGTACGTCATCAGCCCGAAGTCGTCGTCGCTCGTTTTGATCGAGCGAAACGCACTCGCACGTACCGCGCCGTCCGTAACCGGTATCTCATACGTTTTTCCGGTGCGGTTGTCGGTGACGGTCAGTGTGCTGACCTGCTCGGACACGCCGGGCTCCTCTCGCTGTGGCGGTGCCGCAATGACGGCACTAGCCCAAGTCGGGGCGCGCGTCCGGGTACGGAGCGCTCACGCCGGTTCGCTGGCTCACATGGTTGTTCCCAAGTTTGGCCGTTCGTGCCTGCACATGCCCGTGATCGGTGAGCTCCGTCCCACGTGTGCTACACCACCCCCGGTGGGACAGAGTCTCCCGTGGCTGCGCTCGGGGTTGGAATCACGCTTCGATGGTCACCGCGGCTCGCCCAACCGGGTGGACCGCTCCTCGCAGAGCGAGGAGCGGTCCTCGCCGCCGGCCTCGCCGCCGGTGGCTCGGAGCCAGGCGAGCACGGCCAGCACCCGACGGTTGTCGTCCGCGGAGGCCGGCATCCGCAGCTTTGTGAAGACGTTGGCTACGTGGTTCTCGACGGTCTTCGGCGCCAGATGGAGTTTGGCGCCGATGCCCTGGTTCGATCGTCCCTCGGCCATGTGCCGGAGCACGGCCCGCTCCCTGGCGGTGAGGAGTTCCAGTTCGTCGGCCCGTCGGCGATGGGCCAACAGGCCGGCGATGACCTCCTCGTCGACGACGAGCCGGCCGCTGACCACCCTGCGTAACGCGTCGTGCAGCGCGGTGATGTCGTCCACCCGGTCCTTGAGTAGATATCCGATGCCGCCGCCCCCGTCGCCCAGCAGCCGCAGCGCGTACGGCGTCTCGGCGTACGTGGACAGCACCAGGACGCCCATCGCGGGATGAGCCGCACGTATCGTCTCGGCCGCTATCAGCCCCTCGTCGGTGAACGTCGGAGGCATCCGGATGTCCAGGATGACGGCGTCGGGCCGGCTGCCGGCGAGCTGGTCGATGATCTCGTCCGCAGTCCCGGCCTGCGCGACGACCTCGACTCCCGCGGCGGCCAGCAGCATGGCCAGCCCCTCGCGGAACAGGGCCGAGTCGTCCGCGACGGCTACCCGCACGGGATGCTCGCAGTCAGCCGGGTGCCGCCGCCGGACGGGCTGACGATGCTCAGGTCGCCGCCGAGCGCACGTACCCGATCCGCGAGACCCGCGAGCCCGCCACCCTCGACCACGACGGCACCGCCCTTACCGTCATCGGTGACTTCGATCAGGATGCCGCCGTCCACACACCGGACCGTCACCCGGACCTGGGCCGCCCCGGCGTGTTTGACCGTGTTCGTCAGCGCCTCGCAGATCGTGTAGTAGGCGCAGGCCTCCAGGATCGGCTCGAACCGGACGGTCGGGATGTCGAACTCGACCTTGACGGGGAGGGGCTCGATCACCACCTCCAGGGCTGGGCGCAGCCCACCCTGACTCAGCATGGCCGGGTGGATTCCCCGGGCCAGACTGCGCAGGTCCTGGAGAGCATGATGCAGATCCTCGCGAGCGGCTTCGATGGCAGAGATCGTATCGGGGTCGGAGGTCTTTGTCCGGGCGAGTCCCAGTCTGGTGGCGAGGGCCAGCAGCCGTTGCTGGACGCCGTCGTGCAGATCGCGCTCGAGGCGGCGCCGTTCGATCAGGCCGGCCTCCACGATGCGGGCCCGGGAGGCGCGTACGGCGTCCAGCTGCGCGGCCACGGCGGCGTGCAGCCGGGCGTTCTCCAGCGCCATGGCGCTGGCCTGCAGGGCGACCGTGACCAGGTCGCGGTTGCGCTCCTGGGCGGCGGTGGCGGAGATCAGCGCCAGTGGCGCGCCCGACGAGGTCGTCACCGGCACGAGCAGCCGGCCGGCTCCGGGGCGGGGCGGGGTGGCCGTGGCGCCGTCGGCGTCGACGTGCCGCCGCTCCTGCGGCATCCATAGGAAGAGCTCGGCGGAGTCGTCGTGCAGAGCCGTACGCAGGATGTCCCGTACGGCCGGGACCGTCGGCGGCATCGGCAGCGTCGCCAGGATCTGTGCGATGCGGGCGCGGGCGAGCTGGCGGCGTACGCCCGCTGCGGCGAAGGCCAAGGGGATGGTCAGCAGCGCGAGCGCGATGAGGATGAAGGCCGGCGGGACGTAGGCTCCGCTGGGCTTGCAGACGAAGATGTTGACCGTGGCGGCGAGGGTGAACGCGATCAGCAGCGCGATGGCGACCGGTCCGAAGATCCGGCGGTCGAGCGCGGAGTAGCGGCGCAGCCGCACGCGGACGACCCAAAAAAAGGCCGCGGCCAGCACGAGGGTCAGGCTGTCGAGGACCCAGATGATCTCCTCGAAGGCATCCCGGTCGATCGGCGAGCCATACCACCAGACATTTCGGGAATATCCGAACCAGGTCGGGTCGGAAATGCCGACCAGTCCCAGGTTCGCCACCGGGATGAGGAGGACGGCGCCCGCCAGCAGGGCGCGCTCGCGGTTGCTCTGCAGTCGCCCGACCGGATATCGCAGCGCGCCCCAGCCGAGACAGACCCAGAAATGCGTGTAGGCGAACGTGGAGATGAAAGCCGACGGACCCTCGTCCCACGCCACGGTCCAGGTCAGTGCCCACAGCAGACCACTGAAGATCATGGCTCCGGTGGCGCTGCCCAACGCGTCCTCGCCGTTCAGCAGCACTCCGGTGAGGACGAAGGCGAGCGCCACCGAGACGTTGATGCCCGCCGTCACCGGGTTGTCGGAGAATGCCGGCCACTGGCAGGCGACCGTTCCGGCCGTGGTGGCCACGCCCCCGATGCCGAAGCACCATGAGCGGTGGCGGGCGGCGCAGGCGGCCAGCCTGCGGGGTACACGCGGATGAGGCACCTCAATCCACCGTATGTAGCCGGAATCTCACCGAACAAGCGTCGCACATGGCGACCACGGGTTTTGAGGGTTCCCCCCTAATCTCCCGGCGGCAACCCCCCGAAGAACTCTGGAGCTGCCCCCGAAGCCAGCGGTGGCATCGAAGGTGGAGGCTGGAGAAACGGGTCGGTGTCCCTCGGCGACCGGGCCTTCGGGGTCGGGCCTTCGGGGGCCGGAGCTCGCGAGAGGCCGCCTGTGGTGGTGGGTCGGCTGCCGCTGGGGGGTGGCCGACCCGCCTCCTGCTGTTTTCGGCGGTTCACCAGAATGTCATTCGTTTCTGAGTGTCGCTAACGAGTACCGTCGTGAGATGGAGACCGAGACGGCACGTGAGGCCGAACTCGCGTCCGCGCTGCGCCTGTCGGTGATGCGGCTTTCCCGGCGCATGCGCCAGGAGCGGTCGAGCCGGCTCACCCCCACGCAGACCTCCGCGCTTGCCACGCTGGAGCGGCACGGCCCCATGACGCTCGGGGAGATCGCCGCCCACGAGCGCGTCCAGCCGCCGTCGATGACCCGGGTGATCGCGCATCTGGCCGTCACCGGGCTCGTCGAGCGCCGGCCGCATCCCACCGACGGCCGTCAGGTGATCGCCGAGGTGACCGAGGCGGGTCGAGCCCTGCTCGAGGACGACCGTCGGCGCCGGGACGAATGGCTGACCGATCGGCTGGCCGAGCTCTCACTCGAGGAGATCGCCGCGCTGAACCGCGCCGCACCGATCCTGGACGCGCTTGCCGGCTCGTAGGCTGCCCGCCGATCCGAGCATCGTTCCGACCGCCGTTCAGAGCTCCACCCAACCGCCCTGCTGATGGGAGGTCTGCGCGGCGGCCATCAGGTGGTTCGCGGTGAGCAGGTCGTGGAAGGTGGCGCCGCGGACCAGCCGGGCGTCGTCGAGTTCGGTGGCACGCACCACGTCGTAGGTGGCCTCCATCAGCCCCGGCCGGGAGGTCGGCACGGTCGGCATCATCAGATCCCGGATGCCGCTGCCGTCCTGGCGGCGGACCAGACGGCCCCGGACGACGATGCGTCCGGAGTCGCCGCATACCGTGAGGGTGGCTGTGCCGAGGTTCCCGCCCATCTGCTCGTTGATCAGGACCGTCGCGCCGCTCGCCGCCAGCAGGGCCAGCGTCACCGGTGCGTCCGGGGTGAGCGCCGGGGCGGGCATCGCGGCCGGATCGGCGCAGACCGCGAGGATCTCGCCGCACCAGCGCATCGCCAGATCGATGATCTCGACTCGCCCGGCGGGCCCGTTCGGCGCGCCCACCACGGTCATCTGGGTGAGCCGGCCCAGGGAGGGAACGGTCGCCGCGACGTGGGTGGCAGCCGGCCAGGCCCGCCCGTCGAGCGCGACCACGTGGGCGAGATCACCCTCCTCGGCGAGGTCGGCGACCGCGCGCAGGGCCTCGGCCTCGACGGTCGCCGGCCCGGCCAGGAGCACGTGCAGGCCGATCTCGGCCGCTTGCCGGGCGACGATGTCGGAGGCGGGCGGCGGCATCTCCACGCAGACCGCCTCGATGTCGTCCGAGAGCAAGGTGAGCAGATCGGCGTACGCCCGTCGGACACCCGCCTCGGCGGCCCAGGCCAGGGACTCCAGCGGCTCCGGGGCGAGGAGACCGACGACGTCGACCCCGGCATCGCGCAGCACCTCGGCGGTAGTGCTGTCCGAGCCGTCGGTGACCAGGGCCATCGCGAGGGGCAGGTCCGGCTGCCGCCGACGCACGACGCGCCGCAGCTCCCGCCAGGCCTGAGAAAGGGCGGGATCGCGCGGCGGCACCAGATCGGGGAGCGTCGTCACAGCATTGATAGTGCTCCCCGTCCGGTGGCGAGGGTCGCCGGTCAACCCGATTGTCGCCGAGAACCGATCGGAGGCCGAGCGCTCGCCATCCGAGCCCGGAGCAGGTCCGTGCCGCACTGTTCGTCTCGTCCCAGGGAGACTGTCGTCTCGTCCCAGGGAGAGGGAGCCTGTCGTTCCAGGGAGGTTGAGCTGGCAACCAGACTGTTCGTGGCGGCCGTCCCACCCCCCGAGGTCGCCGAGGCGCTGCTCGCGGCCGTGCGCAGGACGCGCGCCGCGGCGGCGGATCTGCGCTGGACCACGCCGGACCAGTGGCACGTCACGTTCGCCTTCCTCGGGCCGGTGCCGGACGACCGGCGCGCCGAGCTCGGCGTGAGACTGGCGCGGGTGGCACGCCGGCACGGCCCGTTCGCCGTCGAGACGGTCGGCGGCGGACGGTTCGGCGATCGGGTGCTGTGGACCGCGGTGCGGCAGCCACCGCCGGTGACCGCGGACGCATCCGTCGACGGCATTGCCGCGGCCGCCGCCGCGGCCGCCGGTGACGTGGCAGGCTCGCGAGCCAGCCCACGCCTGACGGCGCTGGCGGTCGGGGTCCGGCGGGCCGCCGAGCGTGCCGGGGCGGCCCGCCGGAACACCCGTCCGTTGCGCGCACATCTGACACTCGCCCGGGTGCCGAACGGACGCGGGCGAGCACTGGAACCGCTCGTCGAGCTGTTGCGTGCCGATGTCCCACCGCTGCCCTGGAGCGTCGAGCGGCTCATCCTGATGAGCAGCTCGGGCGGCGGCGAGTCCGGATCATCCCCCACCTACCGGGCGGAGACGGTCTGGGACCTCGTCGGCGGTCAACCGTCGGTCGAGGGATCCGCCGGGCGGTAGCGGTAGCCCACGCGGCGGATGGTCTCGATGCGGTCCCGGTGCTCCGGGCCGAGCTTGCGCCGCAGCCGCGTCACCAGGACATCCACCGTGCGGATGTCGGGAGCCGACTCGTCGTCGACCTGATGGCCCCAGACCGAGCAGAGCAGTGCCTCCCGGCTGTACGCCTGCCCGGGATGGCGGACGAAGAAGTCCAGTACCTCGAACTCCAGGTAGGTCAGCTGCAGGGTCCGGCCGTCAACGGTGGCGAGCCAGGCGGTGCGGTCGACCCACACCCCGCGCTGGGGCGGCGGCGCGATCTCCCACTGGCCGGTCCGGAGGCCGGCGTCGGGCGTGTGCGTGGGCGCCGTCGCGGGCAGGGACGGTCTCGGCAGGGACGGTCTCGGCCGGGACGGTCGTGGAAGGGACGCCGCCGGAACGGACGCCGCACGGGAGGGCGCGGTGTGGGGCGTCCGGTACGGGAGGACGGTCGTCTGCGGGGGCATTGCTGGCCTTTCGGTCAGGTTTCTCTCGGTCACCGAAGATCGGGTGGGCGGCGAGATGCCGTCGACGTGTCAGCGTTCTGGCCGGTGGGTCCGCCGGGTACGCGGCGCGGTGGCGCGAAGATGGTGGCGGTGTCTCTCACCGGCGGCGGCGGGGGAGGGCGGGGCCGATGTTGTTCGGGGGAGGTCGGCATGTGCAGCTACCAGCGATGACGCTGCCCGGTGGGGCTTTCCTGGCGATGCTTGCCGGTTCGCGCGAGACGAGGCAACGTCGGTTGACAGACGGTGGCGTGCCCTGGTGCGGCGTCCGGACCGACTGACGCTTCGTGAAGCGCCGTGCGGGAGGTAGGCGGCTGCCCGTCAGGCCGCCGGACAGGCGGCCGAGGCAACGCGGAGCAGATCAATGTGGCCCCGGGTGACCAGGATCAGCCGCTTCAACACAAGAGCAACGGAAGCACACTGCTCCGGTGGTCGCCAAGCATTGAAAAGTATGACTTATCTCACCTCTTGGTCTTTCGGTGGAATCCGTGGTGCATGACGCCGGCCGTGGAGGTCCCGGGATATCCATCTTCCCGATGGAGAAGCGTGAATATACTCACGGACTGTTCCAGGAACCGCGGCCGGGGACGTCAGGAACAGGAGATGCCGTGGCTCTGCCTGATTTCTTCGTGATCGGTGCTCCCGACGCGGGTACGGAGGTCCTGCACGAGGAACTCGGCCGCCATCGATCCGTCTTCATGTCCGAGATCCCGCAACCGGGGTACTTCCTGGCCGGGCGCATCCTGGAAAGCGGGCTCGACGTCACCACGGCAGGCCGGGCCGGCGTCGTCTGTTCCGTTTGGGACAAAGCCGGCGGGAGTGCCGGTCGTCCGGGCTGTGTGGCTCGCGCCGGGCCGGGCGAGCGATCACCTGTCCGTCGGCGATCCGACTACGAGGCGCTGTTCGACGCGGCTCCGGCGGGTGCGGTGCGCGGCGAGAGCACCCCGTACTATCTCGCCGACTTCACGGCGCTGCGGCATATTCACGAACTGCTTCCCTACGCGAAGCTCATCGTCGTTCTTCGTGATCCGGTGGAGCGGGCCTATGCGAACTGGGTCCGGATGCGGCTGGCCGGTCTTGAGGACCTCGACGATTTCGAACGTGCCGTGGCCGCCGAGGCCGCCCGGACGGCCGCGTGCTGGCCATGGCCGTGGCGCTACCTGGCCCTGGGCAGGTACGGCACGCAGCTGCAGCGGCTGTTCACGCTGTTCCCCCGCGAGCAGGTACTCCTGACGGCGCACCGCGATCTGATCGGGGATCCCGCCGCCGTCATTCGACGGGCCCACGGTTTCCTGGGGGTCAAGCTGGGGGTCAAGCTGGGGGTCGAGCGCCGAGGCCGTCCCGGGCCACCCGGGACGTCCGTGCCGGCCTTCCCGGCCCCCCGGCTGGATCCGGCGATCGGGGCCCGGCTGCGGGACGGGTTCCGTTCCGATATCGCCCTGCTGAGCGACGTGACGAGACGCCGGTTCGACGAGTGGCTCGTCGAACCGGCGGACGACTCCTGACTATCATCCCGGCCGCGAGCAGCCCGGCCGCGAGCCGAGAGGGTAGCGTCGAGCGGGATGAGCGTCTCAGCAAGCAGCGATTCCACGGGTGGTGCGCACGCCCCCGAGGTACCGCCCGTCCCGGAGGGCGGCGAGCCCGCCGCGACAACCCGCCCGTCCGCGCCCGAACCGTTGCCCTACGACGGGGTCGCCTCCGTCGCGGTGGGAACCGTGCTGTGGGCCATCGCCGCGCTGGTCATGGTGTTCTTCCTCGACGACCTGCGGGGCGATGGCCGGCTCTGGTGGTTCGCGACGGCGATCTGCGGCTTCGTCCTCGGGCTCGCCGGCCTGTGGATCGTGATCCGCCGCCGCAACCGGCTGCGGGCGCGGGGAAACCCTGACCACGCGGATCGATAGTCCGGCGACCGGAACCCACCGGCGCGGCTCAGGTCTCGTCGAGGTCGTCCTCCGCGGCTCGGAAGGCGGCACCGTCGGGGTCGCGCAGCGCCGCGGCCAGCGCATGCCGCCGGTCCCACTGCCCGCCGCGCCAGGCCAGGGCCCGCGCGAGCGCGTCCGAGCCGGCCTCGGCATCCACGTGGATCTCGCCGCCGATCCCGCCGAGTACCCGCCAGGGCACCCGGGTTGGCCGGCCGGCGAGATCCTCGACCAGCAGCGGGTCGTGAACCCGGTACGGTGTGCCGTCCGGTGCCTGCCGGGCCTCGCCGGGGCCCGCCGAGGCGATCTCGCAGGTGCCCGCCTCGGCGGTGAGGCGCACGCCGAGGACGTGGGCCACCTCGGCCGCCCGGTCCAGCGGGAGACGCAGCCCGAAGCGGTCCGCGCCGAGCAGCCCCAGCATGTCCGGTGCGTCCACCACGACGACGTCGGCGCAGGCCCGGACGCCGTCCGGGGTGCGGACGGTCAGCGGCGGGTCGAACCGCCCGTCGTGGGCGGAACCGTCCGGCGCCGTCAGGACCCGGGCCACCGCGTCGACCGCGGCGATGTACAGCGTGCGAGCCGCGGGCCACGGCACGTCCCGGTCAACGTCGCCCAGCCGGTCGAGCAGGTCCATCACCGCGCCCAGGTCGCCGAGGACGTCCTCCAGCGTCAGCCGGCAGCCGAGGTGGCGCAGGAACTCGTCGTCGACCCCCGGGAGCGGTGCCGCCGGCGCGAACAGCCCGGTGAGCAGGGGGTCCGCGTCGGATAGGACGAGCTCGCCCGGAGGCAGAACCCTGCTGTCCCGGTGCGCCGGGTGTTCCGCGGAGCGCTCCGCCGGGTGTTCCGCGGAGCGGGGCACCCGGCCGTCGCCACCGACGGGCAGCACCGCGTGCCGCGCCAGCCACCAGCGCGTATAGGACGGCTCGGGGGCGAACACGATGTCCCGCAACGGTGGTCGGGCGAGCTCGGCGAGCGCCTCGGGCCAGGCGGCCCGGTCGACGAGTTCGAGATCGCGTACCGCCGCGAACACCCCGATCATGGCGGGTGCCGGTGGCCCGCCGGGAGGCGGCCGACGCAGGTTCGCCGAGCCGCCCGGCGCGCCGTGGTCGTCCGCCGCGACGTCGTCAACCCAGGTGTCGCTGTCGTCGAGGTCAAGCAGGATCTGCTCGTCGGGATCCAACGGCAGGTCGTGGGCGTGCAACACCCCGAAGGTGCGCAGCACACCGACCTTCGCCAGTACCTCGGCGGGCCAGGCCCGCGCGACCTCGGCGCTCAGGGTGCCGAAGGGCGCGTCCTCGGCGAGCACCCGATCCAGGGGGCCTCCCTGGATCAGCAGCTCGCCGGCCGGGGTGAAGTCACCGTCGCCGTCCGGCAGCAGCAGCTCGTCGAGCCAGCTCAGGTCGGCCGCGGACTCCTCGCCCGCGTCCCGGACCAGCGCCAGCACCGCGTTCGCCAGGGCGGTGAGATCATCGGGATCGTCCTCCGGATCGGCGTCCAGGACCGCCTCGCGTACCGCCGCATCCCTTAGGACACCCGCTGGAGTGCCCTCAAGCGCGCCGAGGGTGCGCAGGGCATCCCGCGCCGCGTCCTGGGCGCAGGCGTCGGGATGCACGACCCGCAGCGGCAGCCCCGATCGGGCCAGCGCGACGATGTCGAGGTCGGCGGTGGGCAGCAGGGTCCCACGCGGACCGGTGACCATCCGCGTCCGCAAGGCGCCGGACCCGGCTGCCCCGCGCGGCTCGGTGTCCTCCCAGGGCGCGGGAACCTCCGTGACCGGTACCGGAAGCGCGCCGAGCGCATCCCGGTCCGGCGCCCCGACCAGGAGCGGATAGAGACGTCCCCACCAGTGTGGCGGGCGGGGCACCCCGGAGAGCAGCTCGACTAGGGCGGCGCTGTCCACCCGTCGAACGCCCAGGGCGGAGAGTGCGGTACGCCACCGGCGGGCCGCATAGGCCGCCGGGAGCAGGCCGGGAACCTGCCCATCGACCTTCGCCGCGACGGTGTCGTCGCCATCCGGACCCGCCCCGTCCGTGCCGGCGATCTCGGCCGGGTCGGCCTCGGTCCAGGTCTCGGCCGGGTCGGCCCCGCAGGAGCGCAGCAGCTCGGTGACCGCATCGGTCGCGGGGCCGAGATCGCAGACGGAACAGTCCCGGCCACGCAGACCGCCGGGCAGCATCGCCGCGTCCGGGAGAAGTCGGATCAGCACGTCCCGTAGCCTGCCGTCGACCTCGCCCACCGGCAGCCCCGTCGGCACGAGGGCCAGCGCGGCCAGCGGGTCGCCGGGTGTCTCGTCTGGGTTCCTGCCGGCGTCTGGGTTCCTGCCGGCGTCTGGGTTCCTGCCGGCGCCCAGGTATTCGGCCAGCGCCACGGTGGCCGCGCTCAGCTGATCGGTGAGCCAGTCTCGTAACGGACCCGATACCGTGTGTCGACGCGAGGGATCCAGTGGCAGCTCGACGCTCGCCAGGATCGGCAGCGAGATCGGTTCGTCCGTCGGCTGAGGTGCCCGCACGACCCGGGCGACGCCCTCGGGCCATCCGCCGTCGCGGACCATGACCCGGGCGGTGAAGCGGTTCCGGCCGCGCTCCTCTACCGGGCGGTCGGCCAGCAGGTTGGCCGGGATCACGCCGCTACGGGCGATGCCGCGCCAGCGCTCGCCGTCGAGATCGGCGATCTCCACGCGGGTCGGCGTCGCGCCCGGCGCGGGCTGGGATGAGCCGCCCCCGCGGATCCATCGACAGGTGATCGTCCGAACGGCCCCGTCGACGTCAACCACGATCTCGCTGGGACCGCCGAGGACGAGCGGCAGGGTCGGATCGAGCCCCGCCAGCAGATCCCGGGCTGCCGTGGCCGCCGCGACGTCCCGCAGCGGGAGGCGGATCACGGTGTCGTACCCGTCCGGCGGTGCGGGCGGCGCGGGAAGATCGAATGGCAGCCGGAGGATGGGTACCGCCCCGTCGCGCCGGGCCAGTTCTTCGGTCAGGCCCGGCGCCGGCGCCGTGGTGCCGGCGCCGCCCACCCCCGCGGCCGTCACGGCCTTGATCACCCTGCTCTTCGACCAGGTGACTCCGGACGCCCCCCCGCCCGGGCGGGACCGGGAGACGATCGAGGGATCGTCGCTCACCGCGAGCACTGCGGCGAATCCGGCGCCGAACCGCCCTACCGACGTGGTGTCCCGTTTCGCCGAGGCACGCAGGGTCGACAGCGCCTCCACCCCCGCCGGGCTCAGCGGTGCCCCCGTATTGGCGATCTCCAACAGGCCCCCGGGACCGGCGCCGGTCTTCGAAGCATCCGGTGCATCCGGTGCATCCGGTGCATCCGGAGTGTCCGGAGTGTCCGACTCCGAAGCGGAGGTGCGCAGCCGCAGGTACACCCGGGCCGGGACGCCGGCCTCACGCGCGGCGTCGACCGCGTTCTGCACAAGTTCGACGACGAGGCGGTCGCGGTAGGCGCCGAGAGCCGCGTCCTCCTCGGCATTGGCGTCTTCCCGGAAGCGGGCCGGGGAGGCGGCCCAGGCGTCAAGAACCCGCTGCCGGATCGCGGCGGTTGCGTACTCGTCGGCGGGAGCGCGCGGGATCGTCACTGGCACCCGTCCATACTCGTCTTCCTGCCCGGCAGGGCGGGGGATCGGGTCCGGCACACCGGCGCGCGCGGACAGCCGGATATAACCGCGTACCGGTTTGTACCGGTTTGTACCGGTTTGTACTAGATGTTATCGGGTGGTGCCTGGTGGTATCTGGCAGGTAGGCTATCCGGCCGGGACGCGGCGCCGGGCAGGATGGAGGGGTGCCACCCCGCGGACGCCGCCAGGATCCCAGGGCGACCGGTACCGAGCTGGCCGCGACGTTGGCGGACCAGTGGCAGCGGATCGTCGATGCGGTGAGTGTCCTGCCCGACGGGGCCCTCGGGGTGCCGAGTCCGCTGCCCGGCTGGACGGTCGGCGACCTCGTCCTGCACGTCTCCCGCTCCGCGTCCGCGCTCACCGAGGCCCTGGCCCCCGCGGTCCCGGCGTCCCGGCGCACGACGGATCTCGTCACGGCGAGGGATCTCGTCACCGCGAGCGGCTACCTGACGGGCGCCGGAACCCGGACGGAGGCCGTCGCGGACACCGCCCGCTCGCTGGCGGCGAACCGTGGGCCGGCCGAGATCAGAGGCCGGCTGGCCGGCGAGGTGTCGGCCGCGGTGGCCGCCATGGCCGCGGTGACTCAGGAAGCGGTGGTCCCGACGCCGGGCGGCCCAATGCGACTGGCGGAGTTCCTGCGCACCCGAGCGGTCGAGGCGGTGGTGCACGGCCTCGATCTAGGCGTCACGCCGGTCCGGGATGCGCTCAGGGCGGCGACGAAGGTGTTCGCGGAGATGTTCGCCGAGCGGGCACCCGGACGCTCGGTGGAACTGCGGGTGCCGCCGTTCACAGCCGTGCAGATCGTCGAGGGTCCACGCCATACCCGGGGCACACCGCCGAATGTCGTCGAGGCCGAACCCGTCGCCTTCGTCCTGCTGTGCGCGGGCCGCCTGCCGTGGGCCGAGGCGGTGGCCGACGGCCGGGTCGCGGCCAGCGGCGAGCGCGCCGACCTCAGTTCCTACCTGCCCCTCCTGTAGATGCGGGTTGGCTGGTCCGGATGATCTACCAGGGACGATCTGGTCCGTCCGGGCATGCGCGCACAACGGCCGATGCGCGTCCTCACTGCTAGCGTGGTGGAAGGTAGCTGCCGGGGTGAGGCGGTGGTCGGAGTGGTCGGCGCGTCTCGGCGAGTCTCGGCACGTCAGCGGACGAGCCCGGCACCTCTGTGGTCCCGCATGGTCCCGCGCGAGATCGTCCGCATTCTTCGGTGTCCCTGACCTGTCGAGGAGTCCTGGTGCCAGACGTCGCACCCCGCTTCGGCGCCACCCCCGGATGGGAATCAGACCTCTCCGACGAGCCGGGGCCGCGTGACGCCTGCGGTGTGTTCGGGGTGTGGGCGCCCGGTGAGGACGTGGCGAACCTGGCCTACTACGGTCTGTACGCGCTGCAGCACCGCGGGCAGGAGGCTGCCGGCATCGCGGTCGGGGACGGTCGGACCGTGGTGGTCTTCAAGGAACTGGGGCTTGTCGCTCAGGTCTTCGACGAGGTCACCCTGTCCAGCCTGAGCGGCCATGTGGCGGTCGGTCACACCCGGTACTCGACGACGGGCTCCTCCACCTGGGAGAACGCCCAGCCGTCGTACCGCACCGCCCGCTTCGGCGGCCCCATCGCGCTCGGGCACAACGGCAACCTCACCAACATCGTCGAGCTCGCGCGGACGCTCGGCGCGGAGCGGGACCGCCTGCGGGCGACCACCGACTCGGACCTCATCACCGCCATGCTCGCCGACCATCCCGGCCCGACCCTCGTCGACGCGGCGATGGACGTGCTGCCCCGCCTGACCGGGGCCTTCTCGCTGGTCTTCTCGGACGCCTCGACGCTGTATGCCGCCCGGGACGCGCACGGGATCCACCCGCTCGTGCTCGGCCGGCTCGACGGCCATCCCGACGGCGCGTGGATCATCGCCAGCGAGACGGCCGCCCTCGACATCGTCGGCGCCACCCTCGTACGGGAGATCGTTCCCGGCGAGCTGGTCGTCATCGACGCCGAGGGGGTGCGTTCGCGCACGTTCGCCCGGCCCGATCCGCACGGCTGCCTGTTCGAGTACGTCTATCTCGCCCGCCCGGACACGTCGATCGCCGGACGTTCCGTGCACGCCACCCGGGTCGATGTTGGCCGGCAGCTGGCCCGCGAGGCGCCGGTGGAGGCCGACCTGGTCATCCCCGTGCCGCAGTCCGGGGTACCCGCCGCGGTCGGCTACGCGGAGGAGTCGGGTATCCCGTTCGGTGAGGGCCTGGTCAAGAACTCCTACGTCGGGCGCACCTTCATCCAGCCCTCGCAGACGATTCGGCAGCGCGGGATCCGGCTCAAGCTGAACCCCCTGCGGGATGTGATCGAGGGGCGTCGCCTCGTCGTGGTGGACGACTCGATCGTCCGCGGCAACACGCAGCGCGCGCTGGTGCGCATGCTGCGGGAGGCCGGCGCCGCCGAGGTCCACATCCGGATCTCCTCGCCGCCGGTACGGTGGCCCTGCTTCTACGGCATCGACTTCGCGACCCGCGCCGAGCTGATCGCCAGTGAGGCGGGCATCGAGGAGATCAGAGCCTCTCTCGGGGCCGACTCGCTGGCCTACGTCTCGTTGGAGGGCCTCGTCGAGGCCTCCCGCCAACCGGCCGGCACGCTCTGCCGGGCCTGCTTCGACGGCGTGTACCCGGTTCCGCTGAACGATTCCGACAAGCTCGGCAAGCATCGGCTGGAGGCGACGGGCGGCGCGGAGACCACCGAGGACATGATCGCCGAGGCGTTGCGGCGCGGCGTGACGCTGGGCATGAACGGTGCCGATCCCTCCTCGGACAACCACGACGCCGAGCCTGAGCCCGAGCCCGATCTTGAGTCCGAGCCCGAGCCGGCCGGGGTGAGGCCCGCATGAGCGGTGGATTGAACTCGTACCGGGCGGCCGGGGTCAACGTGGCCGCGGGCGAGCGTGCCGTCGAGCTGATGCGCGGTCACGTCGCGCGCGCGATCCGGCCCGAGGTCGTCGGTTCGCTCGGCGGATTCGCCGGCCTGTTCGCGCTGGATACGGCGCGGTACCGTCGGCCGCTGCTCGCCTCGTCGACCGACGGTGTGGGCACCAAGATTGCCGTTGCCCGGGCCCTGGACACGCACGACACCGTGGGCATTGATCTGGTCGCCATGGTTGTCGACGACCTCGTGGTGTGCGGCGCGGAGCCGCTGTTCCTGCTCGACTACATCGCGTGCGGCTCCCTGGTCCCCGCGCGCGTGGCCGAGATCGTCTCCGGCATCGCAACCGGCTGCGAGCAGGCGGGGGCGGCGCTGGTCGGCGGGGAGACCGCCGAGCACCCCGGGCTCATGGGTAGCGACGACTACGACCTGGCCGCGACGGGGGTCGGGGTCGTGGAGGCCGACGACGTGCTCGGGCCGGAGCGAGTCCGGCCCGGGGACGTGGTGGTCGCGATGGCATCATCCGGCATCCACTCCAACGGCTTCTCGCTCGTACGGCATATCTTGTTCGGTCCTGTCGATTCTGGCCAGCCCGGTGGGATTCCCGAGACCGCGCGGGAGGATCTGGAGGCATACGTCCCGTCCCTGGGGGGCACGCTGGGCACGTCCCTGCTGGTTCCGACCCGCATCTATGCTCGGGACTGCCTGGCGCTGGCCGCGGCTGTCGAGGTGCACACCTTCGCCCACATCACCGGCGGCGGTCTCGCGGCGAACCTCGCCCGGGTCATCCCGCCGGGCCTGCTGGCCACGGTGGACCGGGCGTCGTGGTCAGTGCCCCCGATCTTCGGTCTGCTCGCCGAGCGCGGCGAGGTGACCCAGGCGGACATGGAAGCCACCTTCAACCAGGGAGTCGGCATGGTGGCGGTCTTGCCGGCCACCGCGGTCGCCGACGCTCTCGCGCTGCTCGCCGCGCGGGACGTGCCGGCCTGGGTGGCAGGGGAGGTCGGCACGGCGGACGCTCCGGAGCCAGCCGGCGTGGCCAGGGCCCGGCTCGCCGGCCGGCATCCACGCTGAGGCGGCCCGTCCGGGACAGCACGTCCGGGACAGCACGTCCGGGACAGCCCGTCCGGGACAGCCCGTCCGGGCAGGGCAGCCCCTCCGGGCAGGTTGGGCAACCTGTCCGGGCAGCCTGGGCTGATCAGGAGTGAACTGGCGAAGAAGCATGCAGCGCGGCCAACATCACGGCAGCACGTTATGGCGGTGGGAGCCCGGGCCTGAGCCCGGACGACCACCGTCGGCGACGACCACCGCGGTGAGCCTGCCGCGGTGAGCGACTACCGAAGCGACGCTGTCAGCGGGAGGAACGTCGATCGTCCTCGTCGTCTGCGTAGGCGTCGTATCCGTAGTCGTCATCTACGTACGAGTCGTCGTTGTTGTTCTCGCGCGTCGAGCCCGCGCCCAGATCCGCCTTCAATCGGTCGAGATCCATAGTGGGCGAGTTGTACTTGAGCTCGCGGGCGACTTTCGTCTGCTTGGCCTTAGCTCGGCCGCGCCCCATGGCTCGACCCCCTCGAACATGACGACGGGGACCCGCCCCGGTGCTCTCACTGTCTCGTGCTTCCCGAGACTACAGGGACCGGAGGCTTCTCGGCACGCCAACCCGACAGTTGCCTGTCCCCGGACAAGGTGTCCGCGATCGGAAACGGTGTATGAACCCGCTTGTCCGGTGGGTTCGATCGGGGATATCCGCTCGTCCCCGCCGTCGGCGGCCCGTTTGACGGGGCCTGGATGTGATCACCGTCACCTGTTCCCATTGACGTTCAGGCCTCCGCCGGGCGGGTGATCGTGCCTCGCCTCACGGTGTGCCTCGCCTCACGGTGTGCCTCGCCTCACGGTGTGCCTCGCCTCACGGTGTGCCTCGCCTCACGGTGCGTCTCGCCCCATCCGCGGTCGGCGTCAGGGCAGCAGGATCCCCCGCAGGCGTCCCACGTCGGTCATGCGGCGTTCGGCGAGCCGCTCCGCGGCCTCGGTCGGGGTCACCTCCTCGGCCTCGGCGAGGCGGAACACCTCCGAGGTGGTGTCGAAGATCTGCGCGGCCCTGGCCCGGGCCCGCTCCGGCGAGTAGCCCTCGATCTCGTCCGCGACCTGGATCAGGCCGCCGGCGTTGACCACGAAGTCGGGGGCGTACAGGACTCCGGCGTCGGCGAGCTGCCGCCCGACCTCGGGCTGCGCGAGCTGGTTGTTGGCGCCGCCGCAGACGACGCCGGCTCGCAGCCGGCGGACGGTCTCCGCGCTCAGCGCTCCGCCCAGCGCGCAGGGGGCGTACACGTCGATGTCGAGGTCGAGCAGATCGTCCGGGTCCGGCACGGTCTCGGCCGCCGGGAACTCCACCCGCAGCCGGGCCAGGGCCACCGGGTCCACGTCGCCCGCGACCACCGAGGCGCCGCTGTCGAGGAGATGCCCGACGAGCCGCCGCCCGACCTTGCCGACTCCCGAGACCGCGACGCGGCGCCCCGCCAGGCTCGGCGTTCCCCACCGGTGCCGGGCGGCGGCGCGCATGCCCTCGAAGACCCCGTAGGCGGTCAGCACGCCGGAGTCGCCCGAACCGCCGTGCGCCGGTGACCGTCCGGTTACCCACCGGGTTTCCCGGGCGATGACGTCCATGTCCGCCACATAGGTACCGACGTCGCAAGCGGTGATGTATCGGCCGCCCAGTGATGCGACATGGCGGCCGAAGGCGCGCAGCAGTGGCTCCGACTTCGCGACGGCCGGATCACCGATGATGACGGCCTTGCCGCCGCCGAGGTCCAGCCCGGCGCAGGCGGCCTTGTAGGCCATCGCCCGGGACAGGGCGAGGGCGTCCGCCAACGCGACTTCCTCGTCGGCGTAGGGGTGGAAGCGGGTACCGCCCAGCGACGGCCCCAGCGCCGTCGAGTAGATGGCGATGATCGCGTGAAGACCCGAGGGACGGTCCGAGCACAACAGCACCTGCTCATGGTCACAAACGGCGCTGAACAGGGACGACATGGCGCACCTCTCTCCTCGGGGCCTTCTGGGGGCCTTCTGGGGGCCTCCGTGGGGCCCGTGGCCCCCACCGCCCTGATCCCGCGCGCGGGCCAACCACCCCGCGCCGCGCCCAGGGCCCGCAGATCGTGTCCTGGCGAACCCTACGGCGCCGGTAGGCCGGACGGCTTGTGTGTGGACGTGCCAGGATCGAGGCATGCCAGGATCCAGGGCATCCGCGTGGGTGTCGTCGGTCGGATCGCGCGCGGTAAGTGGGTCCTGAGGTGCCCGTCGTCTCCCCCGCGGCGTATCTGCGGGTGTACGAACCGCTCGCTGCCTTTCCCGCGGCCGAACGTGGCCGCTGGCAGCGTTACGCCGCCGCGGGGCCGCCTTCGCGCCGGGCCGGGACCCGCCGGGAGCGGGTCCTGGCGCTGGTCGCGACCGTCCATCCCACCCTTGACGTCGCCGACGAGTCGGCCTTCGTCCAGTGGATCGACGGTCTGATGTTCGTCTGTCCGTGGTCGACCCAGCTGCGGGTGTGGCAGGCGGCGCTCGAGTTCCGCGGCCTGATGCCCGACCGCGTCGCGGAGGCGTTCCTGCCACGGCGGATCATCGAGCCGGCCGAGGTCGAGCTGGACCGGTGGAAGGCCCGCCGCCCCGCGCTCAAGGTCCACGTGCAGACCTGTACCTGGATGGTGCCACCGCCGTGGTTCCTGCTCTTCGACCCGGCCGAACGGTCCCTGGTCACGGGGGACACTGCCGAGCGGTCCATGATCTACCGCACCACGATGAGCCTCGCCAGACGGCGGGCGGGCCGGGCGGTGGAGGCGGTGGAGGCGCTGCGGGCGAGCTCTCCGGACGCCCCAGGAGTCGAGGGCGTCGGCGAGCTGGCCCGTTGGCTGGGGTCCTTCCATCCGCAGAGCAGGGTCGAACTGGACTACGACGGGCTAGTTGACCTGCTGGACGATGACATGCTTCGGCGCGACAACTCTGTAGAGGACATCGTCGAGGCTGTCAGTGCGTTACGCCGTGGGCGAACAGACCTAGCGGTCGAAGCCTACGAACGAGTCCTGATGAGGTGGAGGCCCTTGCAGGCACGGGAATCCGCGAGCTGATCGGCGCATTCTGTTAACTGAGAGTTGCCGCCCGCGTCGGACGAGCTGTGACTAGTCAGTAGATGGTCCTGACGTGCCATGTCCGAAATGCCCCCGAAGGATGCACGATCTGTATGGGACGGAGCGACGCTCTGTGACGGGAGGCCAACGCAATGACGACACGAACGCCAGACGCTGAGCCGCTGCTGACGCCCGCCGAGGTTGCCACGATGTTTCGGGTAGACCCGAAGACCGTGACCCGGTGGGCGAAGGCCGGAAAGCTGACGTCGATTCGGACTCTGGGCGGTCACCGCCGGTACCGAGAGGCGGAGGTGCGTGCCCTGTTGAAGGGAGTTCCGAGCATCGGAAGTGACATCTAGGTTCGCGCCAACCTGGCGCGTTGCACGAGCCCCCTCCTCTCCTCGGGTGCGGGCCGCACGGCTGACAGTGCGAGGGTGTCGGTCGTGAGTCCCGCGGAATAGGGCCGAAGGTCTCGAGAGCGGTTGATCGTCCCGTATCGGACGACGGCCGGAGGCTGCGGTATCACCATCGGGCCGCTGATGGAGGGGTAGATAGATCCAGGCGTCGGGTCGTCCGGCATGTGGGTGAGCCCATGCGTCGGGATCCTGTCCCGCCGACGTCCCGCGTCAAGGACCACCTCCGCACCGGGAGGGCGCTGGGTGGACCTGCTGGGGAACCGGCGGACGGCCGTTACGGCTGTCCGCCGGTCTCGTCGCGCTGGGCCAAGGCACTGGACGGACGGCCGAGGCCCTGGACAGCCGAGAGGCTGGACAGAGATCGCTGGACAGAGATCCGAGCTGCCCGGAGGTTGATCATCGTTGGACCGCCGCCTGGCGCCGTAACCCGCCCGGCACCGTGACGTCGGGCGGCGCCGATAACCAGGGCTGGGGGCGGGAGTCGACTGTGCCCGGTTTCCGGCCCAGTACCAGCGCGTTCCGGTTCACGAACAGCTTCGCTCCGCAACCGTTGTTGGCCGTTTCGGCGCCATGGTCGACTCGGCGGCTGGGCCTCGGCGACGCCAGCCGGGGCCTGTGCGGCGGGATGATCTACGCTGTGCGTGATCTGTTCGAGGCCGGAATCGGGCCGCCGCCTGACGTCGTGGCGCCGGCAGTCGGTTCCCCGCTGTACGCGTACCTCGTCCGCCGCCTGCTGGAGAGCTTCGACATCCCGCGGGGGGTGGCCCGCTACTACCGGCTCATGCAGGGCGCCGATGCCGACGTCAACCGGGGGATCCGGGTCCGGCCGGGAGTCGCGCGGACGAGCCTGGCGGATGAGTGGCCACGGATCCGGCTCGATCTGGACGAGGGGTTGCTGTCCCCGATCGGGATCATCACGGTGCGCTCCCCCGATCCGCGGCTGCTCGGCCTGAACCATCAGGTGCTCGCCTACGCCTACGTCCAGGCCGGAACGTCGATCACGCTCCGTGTCTATGATCCGAACACTCCCGGGGACCGGGCCGACGAGGTCACGCTGAGTTTCGATCTCGCCGGGCCGGCGCGGATCGAGCACTCGATCGCGATCGGGGGGCGGCCGGTCCGAGCCTTCTTCCGTTCCCGCTACCGATGGGTCGACCCGCGCCGCGCCATCGCGCCCGCGGCAGGCCGCCCCGCGGGGCAGGAGGCGCCGGGCCGTTCACGCCTGGAGAAGGGCCGGTGACGCGGCAGCCGGGCAGCCGGGTGGCCGGGTGGCCGGGCAGTCGTTGGGCAGCCGGGTGGTTGGCCGGCCAGGGGAGCGTTCCCACGGGGATGCCGAGCGGTCGGGATCGGCCCGGGAAGGGTTTGTCGTCCGACCGGGCCATCCCCTATGCTTGCGGTGTTTCAGACGATCGACGTCGCGGTTGGGCGGATGCGCAGCCTCGCTGAGGGTCGTCGCCGCGCCCCCATCGTCTAGCGGCCCAGGACGTCGCCCTTTCAAGGCGGTAGCACGGGTTCGAATCCCGTTGGGGGCACCAGAGGGTAGCCGATCGGCCACTAAATGCTAACATCTAGAGCGCCGGTCAGGTAGTCAGGCTGCTTGCTGATCGTTTCTTTGGCGGGCGATGACGTGGAGGTTGTGGACGACGGCGGTGCGGCGGAGGTAGAACAGGTTCTTGCGCTGCCCGTGGTAGCGGGCGCGGCGGCCCTGCCAGTGGCCGACGTGGGCGAGGGTGTGCTCGACCGCGGTGCGTTCCCGCAGGCGGGCGCGGCCGGCCGGGGTCGCCTGGCGTTCACGGAGTTCGGCGAGCAGAGTCTCGTCGGGATGGATGCTCACGCTGCGCCCGCGGGTGCTGGTGGTGCACTGTTCCCGCAGGGGACAGGCCGCGCAGGTCGCTGCTGGGAAACGGACGGTGCGGCCCGGGGTGAAGGGCATGACCACCCCGGCCGGGCAGGTGAGCTGGCCGTGGTCGAAGTTCAGGGTGAAAGCGGTCTCGTCATACCGGCCGGTGGTGTTGCGGACTCGCCACGCCTTACAGAACACCTGCAGGTTCTCGTCGCGGTCGCGGACCAGAGTGGAGGGCAGGTAGGCCCGGTCGATGTGCAGCTCGGTCAGGTTTTTCGCTACCCCGCGGCGCAGCCGGGCCACACCGGCCGGGGTGGTCTCGACGTCCTGGTCACGGACCTGGCGGGCCACCGCGACAGCCGCCCCGACCGGGGCGGGCTGGGCAGCGATGAAGGTCTCCACCGCCTCCAGGGCGGCCAGCACCACCGCCAGAGCGTGGTCCCGCTCGCCGGGGTCGTCCCAGTCGGCGTCCAACGCGGCTTTCAGGCTGGATCCGGCCAGCACCGGGGCCCCAGCCCGGCGGGCCAGGACGGCGGTTCCTTCGTCCAGCCCCCACCCCTGCCCGGCCGCGATCACACCCAGAGCCTTGCGCAGGGCGTGTCCCATGTTCGGGGTGTCCTCGACCCGGCCGGCGCCCCACAACGGACTGGAGTCCAACGCCGCCCGTAACGCCCGCGGCCCGAACCCCCCGCTCACCATGGCGATCTCGATGGTGCGTGCGATCAGCCGCCGATCCCACCCAGCGTTGATCAGCCGGGTACGGAATCCCACCAGGGTGCCCTTGGCAAACGGGGGACGGTCGGTGTCCAGGCAGTCCAGCACCAGCTGCCAGCGCCGGTCCATCACCGTCGCCTCGATCACCTCGTCGTCGGAGATACCCGTGTAGGCCTGCAGGATCAGCGCCAACGCCAGCTGCGCCGGCGGCACCGGCGGCTGGCCCTTCGGACTGTCGCGGTAGACCTCGGCCAGCTCGGTCTGGAACGCCTCGTCGAACAGCTCATGCCGATACCGGCGCAGGAACACGAACAGCTTCGCCCGCCGCACCAGCCTGATCACTGTTTGTTCCGCAGCCGAGGGCTCCACCGGTGGACGCCACACCCCAGGACGCATCAGGCAGCACCTTCCGATCAGAGGCTGGCACCCGGCACCCACCCACCGGTGCTGCCTACCACAGATCACACACGGCTACTTGACCGGCGCACTAGCCGCCCGTCCGTCCCGAGCCCACTGAAATCCGCCGCGGAGCGTGCGCGCCGACCGCGGCTCGATTACCTGGGCGGTAATCGACCATCCCGGCGACTGTGGCACACGCTGTACGTGGCACAGCACCCTGCGGCCTGTGCCACGCACGATCACGTTGAGGAGGCTGATGTCAATGACCACGAGCCAACCCTCGGTCCGTGCCGGGGCCGAGGTCAGGACGGACGGGGCCACCTGGCTACAGCGTTTCCTCGCCCTCGACGCCGTCGTCACCACGGTGAACGGAATCGCCTATCTGGTGGCGTCGGGGCCGTTGGGGCGGCTGTTCGACGTCAGCGGCGATCTGCTGCTCGCTCTGGGCGCTTTCCTGCTCCTCTACGGCCTGGCTGTCGGTTGGCTCGCCAGCAGGCCGCGGCCATCGGTACTGGCCGTCAACGCGGTGATCGAGGCCAATCTCGCCTGGGCGGTGCTCAGCATCGTCGCGTTGTTGTTCTGGTTCGACGATCCCAGCATCGCCGGGCAGGTCTGGATTCCGCTGCAGGCGGCGACGGTCGGCGGTCTCGCCGTGCTGCAGTTCGCCGCCCTGCGTCGCAGTCGGGTGTGACTCCGAACACCATCCAGCACGATTTTGAAAGGGTACTGAGTTGACTTCGTACAACGACGCTGTCCAGCGGTACTTCGCCGCCTGGAACGCCGCCACTCCCGAGGACTTGAAGGACGCGGTCGCCGCCGCGTTCACAGAAGAAGGCACCTACACCGACCCGCTGGCCGACGTCAGCGGGCACGACGGCATCGCCGCCGCGATCAGCGGAGCGCACGAGCAGTTCCCCGGTTTCGAGTTCAGGCTCGCCGGCTCCCCTGACGGGCACCACAACATCGCTCGTTTCTCCTGGGAACTGGTCTCGAAGGCCGATGGCTCGGCTCCGGCGGCCGGCTTTGATGTGATCACTCTCGCCGAGGACGGACGAATCAGCTCGGTGAGCGGCTTCCTGGACCGGCTTCCGGGAGCCTGACCCCGGAGGTCCGGGCACGGCCCGGTGGAGACGTGCCGACCGGACATCCGTGCCACGGATGCCCGGCCGGCACGCACTTTCGCCTGGGTCTTTCTCCGGGCCTGGGGGCTCATACCACGGGTGCGCCTTTCATGGCGACCTGAAGCGCCTGTGCCGTCTCCGGATCGGCTGGCAGGAAAGTCTCTACCGCCAGTTCGGAGACGGTCACGTCCATAGGCGTGTTGAACGTGGTGACCGTCGAGATGAGAGACAGGATCGTTTCGCCTGCCTGGATCTGCAGTGGCAGCGCGAGCGGGTAATGCTCCGCGCCGAGGGAGGCGTGCGCCTGGCCGTCTCCGTCCGAACCAGGCGCCGGGTACGCCGAGACCTCGTTGAACAATTCCTTGAGTTCACTCGATGGCCGTAGCGTGACCTGTCGGTCGATACGCTCCAGCAAGTGTGCGCGCCACTCGGAAAGGTTACGGATCCGGGGAGCTAGCCCTTCCGGGTGAAGGGTGATCCTTATGGCATTCATCGGCGGTTCGAGCAGGAATTTTGGAAGGTCCCCGAGCAGTGCCTGGACACCGCGGTTGGCGGTCAGGATGTCGTACCTGCCATCCATGATCAACGCGGGATTGGGCTCGTAGGCGGCCAGCAGCCGCTCCAGCCCCGTCCGGAGCACGTACATCTGCGGGTCCTGGAGGCTAGAGTTTCGCAGTTTTCTTGATCGTCTCGCGGTGGTTAGCGAGGCGAGTTGATTTAACCTATTGATGGGACGAGTTGTGTCCGGGTGTGGCACGGCTGCGGCGTGCCGGTAGAGGAAGCAGGCTTCCCGACGGGCTGATGGCGGGAGCATCGACGCTTCCTAAACCAGCTCGAATGAGTGGACGCCGATGCTCCCGGATGTCACTGTACCGTTTTCCCTGGCCGTTCTCCTGGCTGATTTCCGACCGTGCTTCACCGTGCCGACCTTCCGGGTTTTCCGCGCCCTGGTGGCCGGGATGCTCGCGGCCACGGGCCGGCGCACGGTGTGCGGGATGCTCGTCGGCGCCGGGCTGTCGCGGGTGTGGCCGCACGACCGGGCGCACCGGTTCTTCTCCGCCGCGGTCTGGTCCGCCGACGAGCTCGGGGTGACCCTGGCCCGGCTGGCGGTGCGCCTCCTGATCCCCGCCGGGGCACCGGTGACCGTGGCGGTCGACGACACGCTGTTCCACCGCAGAGGCACCAAGGTCTGGGCCGCGAGCTGGTTCCACGACGGCTCGGCCGTCGACACCCGCCAGATCGGCTACGGCAACAACTGGGTCCTCGCCGGAATCATCGTCACCCTACCCTGCCTCGACCGGCAGATCTGTCTGCCGGTGATGGCCCGACTGGTCCGCAAGGACACCACATCGGCCTCCCGGCTGTGGCTGGCCGCCCGCATGGTCGAGAAACTGGCCACCGCACTGCCCGGACATACGATCCACACCGTCGCCGACGCCGCCTACGCCGGCGACGAGCTACGCACCCTACCCGCCCCGGTGACCTGGACCACCCGACTACGCAAGAACGCCGCCCTCGACGGTGGACTCGCGCAGGAACCTGCGGCGCCAGTACCGGTCGGCGCAGATCAGCCAGGGGTCGGTGACGAAGTCCGCCGATGAGACCCGGAAGGGAGGTTCGATGTTCGCGTCGATCAGTTCGGCGGCGACGTCCTCGCAGACCCGGTCCAACTCGCGGGAGTCGGCTGAGGCTGCCTGACCGAGCCGCGCATTGATCGATGCGACGTCCATGTGCCCCCTCCGTCAGATCTTCTCCGGATATGTACCACACGGCTGCGGGGCGGATCGGTACATACTGCGAACATGCGGGTCGATGTGGTCACCGCGGTACACGCCGAGTACGCGGGTTACCTGCCCGCGGCGTGGGACTCGCTGCACCGGCAGAGCCATCCCCACTGGACATGGCGGGTTCACCTCGACGGGTCGCCCGACGAGGTCCTCGACGTGCTGACCGCCTGCGGAGCGGCGGACGACGGCCGGGTCCGGATCGCCGCGCACGGCACCCAGGAAGGCCTCGGGGTCGCCCGCAACATCGCCCTCGGCGCGTGCACCGCGCCGCTGGTCCAGAACCTCGACGCCGACGATGAGCTCGAACCCGGCGCGCTCGCCGACCTCAGCGGCGCGCTCGCCGCCCATCCCGCGGCAGGCTACGCGGTCGGCCATGCCCGCGACCTGCACGCTGACGGCACCCTGCGCACCGCGCCGCTGGCAGTGCCCGCCGGGCCGCTGGCCCGCGGTGCGCTGGCCGTCGCGTGGGCGTCCGCCTTACCCGACCGCACCCTGCCACCCGTGCATCCGGCCGGGGTGATGTGGCGCCGAAACCTGCTCCTCGTCGTCGGGGGATGGGCGGCGCTGCGCGGTGTCGAGGACACCGCGACCCTCATTGCCGGCTCCGCCCTCGCCACCGGAATACTGCTCGACGTCCCCACATTGCGCTACCGACGCCACGACGCACAGCGTTCCCGCCAGAACGGCAATTTTTCGGAGGGCAATATTTGCTCATCTGGCGGTGTGCCGCCCTACTCGCCGGCGGACCCCCCTGGGAAGAGCGGTAACCAGCAGGGCCGTGTGGGATGATCGGCTGAATAGCATTCGTGGTCCACGAGCAAAGAGGCTGAGTTCACCAGAGTTCGGTTTTTACCAGAGTTCGGTGAGCGCGGCGAACAGCTGGAGCCGGTGCTGTAGCCAGCCGAGGGTGCGGAAGTCGCCGCCGAGGCTGGCGGGCGGGTTGCTGACCAGGGTGTCCCGACGCAGGAGATCAGCAAAGTCGATGGTGGCGCCCACGGCTCCGGGTACGTTCGCGCGGGCCAGGATCGCGAGCATTTCGCTGGCCATGATGCCGTAGCCGATGCTGGTGGGATGGACGCCGTCGAGCGCGATAAGACCTCCCTGGGTACGACCCCGGGCGTCGGAGAGGAAGAATCGGGTGTCGGGCCGGGGGTGCAGCTCGCGGAGTGCCTGGGGTAGCGGATAGGGGCCGTACCGGTTCCACCAGCTCGGTCGGGTGGTCGGGTCGTCGAGATAGCGGCGGTAGGCGAGCCGGTCCAGCAGGGCGCACAGGTCGAAGACCCGCCAGTCGTCACCGGCCTGCCGGTGCGCCCTGACGTGTTCGATGATGACCTGGTTGTACATGTCGATGGCGCTGTCGATCTGCCGGCACTGCGTCCCGGTGAGGCAGGGGTCGGCGGTGTCGAACTGGTCGTCGCTGATCCAGGCGTAGGTGTAGCGGGCGAAGTATCGCGAGCCTTCCGGCTTGTCGCCGACCCCGCGGGCGAGCGGTGCGACGGTGACGTGGGGGACGGTGACCAGCACGACATGCCGGGCTCCCACCTTTTCGATTTCGGTGACGAGCTGGTCGTACTCCTGCTGGAAGTGGGCGGGGCGCCATACCGTGTAGGCCTTCTTCCCGTTCAGGTCGGCGAAGTTGTCTCCGCTCCAGACCAGCCGCAGCCGCAGAACGCTGGACAGCGCGTTGTTGGCCCCGAGAGCGACCACGAGCGTGCCGACGCCCTCGGCACCGAGCTGCCGCGCCGCCGTCAGCTGGGTGGTACCCGGGTCGCCGGGGCCGGCCAGGGCACGCAGGGCAGCGATCGGCCCGTCGTTCTGGACCAGGAGCCTGCGCGGATTCCAGGACCGGCGGGCGGGGCGCTCGGCCAGCTGTTCCTGGCACCAGCCGACGTTCTTCGAGAGTGCGTCGCGGACATCCCAACCGTAGATTGCGAGATTGTGGTTGAATTCCGCCTGCTCGACGGGGAGCCGGCCCGGGCCGAAGCCCCAGTAGCGTTGCACCCCCCGCGCCTGGGTGTACAGCGCGACTATCAGGCGTAGCGCGTGCGCCGGTAGCGGCCGGCCCTTGGTAATGGTGTCCGCGTGGCGCAGCAACTCCTCCATGTTGAGGGGGAGGCCGGCGCAGCCATCCGGCCCGGGATAGACCGGATAGCGAAACGGCGTCACCCCCATCGCCTCGGCCAGCAGAGCCGGCCACGACCGGTCGGTGTTGCGGACCGCCAGATTCTGGAAGCCATGGGTGAGCGAATCACCGATCGTCACGAGCGGATGGGCGACATCCACGTCGGACTCGATGGTGAACTCTAGGCCGAGGTCGTCCCGAACGGGCTCCGGAGCCTCCACGCTAATCACCAGCTCGTCCGGCGCTGGCACCTCCGGTACGGACATCGCGGCTCTCCTTCCCCCAACCCACGATTTCCCCGACCTATGATTTCCCCCAACCCGCGATGCGTGAGTCGCCCCCGAGGTCGAGAGCGCCATTGTGCACCCACGCACCTGTCCAGCCCCCCGAGTCCCCAGCCCCCGAGTCCCCCGAGTCCCCGGAGACCTCTCGACCACCGGGATCGTCGAGTTCGACTCCGTGAACCGGAGGGGGTTGGCCGTGACGACGGGGTGTCCTCCCGATGCGTCGTGTGGGTCAGCTCGGCGCACCCGGCGGCCGCCCGCCGGGCCCGCCGGACGGTGGCTGGCCGCCGGGCGCACCGGCGGGCTGGCCGCTGGACGGGGTGGTCGTGGTGTCGACGCCGACGGCGAGGGAGACCGTGTAGCCGCTGGTGACGTTGCCGGTCACGGTGGCGAGCTGGCGGGCGCCACCGTCGTCCCCGAAGACGTTGTCGCTGTCGAGACTGGCCTGAGACAGGTTCGCGATCGACGCCTTGTAGCCCTGCTGCGCGTAGACTTGGTCGCAGACGTTCTTCGGCAGGGCGACCTGGGACGTGGCGATCGCTTTGGTGGCGTCGGTGATGCTGGCCTGGTCGGGGTAGACCTCGAAGTGGATGTGTGGCCAGCGTCCGCTGTAGCAGGCCGGGAAGATGCTGGTGAAGCGTACCTTCCCGGCCTTGTCGGCGATCTGGACGCCGCGCAGGTAGTTCTGGTCGGTGATGCCGTTGGTGTACATCGAGTAGCGGCCTTCGCGGTCACAGTGCCACACGTAGACGGCCACTCCCGCGAAGGGGACGCCGTCGGCGAGATCGGTGATGGTCAGCTCCAGCGTCATGGGAACGCCCTCGGCGGTGCCGGTCGCTCCGCCGAAGCTGGACCGGATGTCGCTGCGGACCACGCCGCTCTGCTCGAGCACGTCCGGCCCGTTGGAACCGTCGCCCGGGTAGGGGCCAGCCGTCTCCTGGGGGATCTCCCCGGACGCCCCGCTGGTCGAGGCGGATGACGACGTGCTGGGCGACGCGGTGGAGCCGGACGATCCCGAGGCTTCGGCCCCGCCTGTTCCGCAGGCAGTCAGGCCCGCCGTCGCGGCACCGAGGCCGAGAAAGGTCAGCATCCGCCGCCGGCTCAGCAGCGTGCCGAGGTCGAAGCCCAGTCCCTGGTCGACGGCCTCCTCCTCGGGCCGGGGCAGGGGACGCCCCTCGTACGTCGGCCTCCGGCCGTCCCGCTGGTAGTCCGCCATGCGCTCTCCCTGAAATCGACTGATCTTGCGCCTTCACCATGGCGGGACAGTTTTTGCCCGCGCTGTGCGTCCGCTGTGCCTCGGCTGTGCGCGCCAGGTCCCCGTCACGGCGGCGGCGGGAAGACCGGCAGGCACGAGCCGGCCGGCACGAGCCGGCCGGCACGGGCCGGCCGGCACGGATCGGGCCGCATGACGGTACCGGTGGGGCTGAGGCTGACTACGGGATGGTCCACTCGCGCACGGTGACGATGTCCAGCCGTCGTTCCACGACGGCGCCTGCCGGCCAGCCGTTGACGAGCCGGGTCAGCTCGTCGGCCAGCGATTCGGAGCCGACGGCGTGCCACCTCTGCGCGGCTAGGCCTGCCCGTAGCGCCTCGGCGTAGGAGCTCCGGCTCATCTCGGCGATGTCGCGAACCATCGCCGTCGTCGTCGCGAGGCGCGAGGACAGTCCCGTGAACGACCGCCCACAGCCACATCCGCCGTCGGGGTCCGCCCGGTCGATCGCGCAGACCAGACCGAGCCATACCAGTTCCCCTTCGGCACAGTGGTTGAAGTCGTTGTCGCGTTGGCCCTGGGTGGCCGCGGTCGCGGTCAGGATCTTCATGTCGGCTCCTCGGAGCAGGGAGGTGTCGGGTGCACGGGCAAGCGAGCGGTCACAACCGCGGGCCGTTGAGTCGTGACCGCGGGCTGTTGAACGGACGGGCCCCGAACGCAGTCGGGCCCCGAACGCAGTCGGACCCGCGCATCGAAGCACCCGGGAGCTCAATCGACGAGGAGTAAATCCGGCTGTGGGCGCCCTCGACGGACGTCACCGCAGGTCAGGTGCCCTATATCGAGCGTGCGCCGCCGAACGCCGAGAAGCCGAACGCCGAGAAAACGCGCTCATCCGGGCTGTCATTTGCCGTCGTCTGCCGGCTCGACTCAGCACGACCGCCGGATGCAATGCGCAATCCAAGATGACCACTCGGTAAGATCTGCCGGTTACGCCTACCTGCGCCGGTCGATGTTGGGGGACACGATCATGACGCCTGCCCTCCAGCCGTCCGACCCGCGGAAGGCCGGTCCCTACACGCTGGTCGAGTGCCTGGGCGCCGGTGGAATGGGACAGGTCTACCTTGGCGTCTCCCCGGCCGCCGAGAAGGTCGCCGTCAAGATCGTCCGACCGGACGTCTTACCCGACCAGGCGACTCGTCAGCGTTTCGGGGACGAGGTCGACAACCTTCGGATGGTGTTCGGGTCGCGGGTCGCCCGCTTCGAGGATGCCGATCTGGAGGGCGATCCGCCCTGGCTGGCAGTTGAGTACGTACCGGGCCGCACACTCGCCCAACATGTTGAGCTTCATGGGCCGTTGGGACCAGATCTGGTGGCCATCCTCGCCGCGATGCTGTGTGAGGGGCTCTCGAAGGTGCACCGAGTCGGGCTGCTGCATCGCGACCTGAAGCCGCAGAACATTATGCTCGGCCCGGACGGTGCGAAGATTCTCGACTTCGGCCTCGCCGTGCTTGCGAACCGCCGAGCGCATCTCACCGACCCGGGCAGCATCGTCGGCACGATCGCCTACATGCCTCCCGAACAGGCCCGGGACGGACGGGACCTCACTGTCGCGGCCGACGTCTACGCGCTGGGGGCCACCCTCGCCTTCGCGGCGACCGGGCGGCTGCTTTATCCGTCGGTCCCCGTGGTAGCGGTCCTGAACGCCGTCATGGACCCGGATACACTCCCCGATCTGAGTGCCGTCCCCGCCGAGCTCGCGCCACTCGTCGCCGGCATGGTGGCGTTCGACCCGGTGGCGCGGCCCGAGCTCATGGCGGTGGCAGCGGCGATGCTCGCGACGACCGCCGTACCCGCGGCCGTGCTGCGCCAGCGTTTCGTCCAGACGACGTACCCGGCTACATCGCCAGTCTCGCTTCCTGCCCTCTCGCTTCCTGACTCGCTGGCCGACCCGGTCGTCGACGGCGAGGGGGTTTACCACGGTGGCAGTGACCGCGACCGTGCCGGCGACGACCGTGCCGGCGACGACCGTGCCGGCGACGACCGTGCCGGCGACGACCGTGCCGGCGACGACCGTGCCGGGGGTGACCGTGCCGGGGGTGACCGTGCCGGGGGTGACGTAACGGTGGGCCCGGCGGACCCCGCAGGCAACGGCCCGACAGTCCACGGGCCAGAATCGAAACGCCGCCCGAGGCCGGGTCGCCCGAGTCCGGGTGTAGAGCCCACGGTGGACGTGTCGTGGCTGGTCCGCGAGTTGCGAGCCGACTACGCGCGGGACGCCCGGTTCTGAATACTGGCGCGTCGGGCACACGGTCGAGCGTGACGGCGTCTCACGGCGAAGACGAGGCGACGCTTCACAGCGGAGAGCTCACGGTGGAGAAAGGTGCAGGGGTGGTCGCGGCAGCAGAACCCGGGGCACGGTACGCGGCGGGGGCGCGAGTCCTGGTCCGGGACGAAGAGTGGCTGGTCCGCCGGGTGACCCTGACCGACCACGACGGGTACCTGCTGCGAGTGGTCGGGGCGTCCGAGTTCGTCCAGGACGAGGAGGCCGTCTTCCTCGACGGGCTGGAGCACATCGAGGTGCTGCGCCCCGAGGGCACGAAGCTGGTGCGTGACACCACGCCGACGTTCCGGCGAAGCCGGCTCTACCTGGAGGCGGTCCTGCGCCGTACCCCGCTTCCCCGCACCGAGAAGGGACTGGCACTGGCCGAGGGGTTCCTCCTGGACTCCCACGACTACCAGCAGCGCCCGGCTGAGAAGGCGCTGGCCGGGCTGCGGCCACGCATCCTGATCGGGGACGTCGTCGGTCTCGGCAAGACTCTTGAGATCGGACTGATCCTGGCCGAGCTGGTGCGGCGAGGGCGCGGCGACCGCATCCTCGTCGTCACCCCGCAGCACGTGCTCGAGCAGTTCCAGCACGAGTTGTGGACGCGCTTCGCGTTGCCGCTGGTCCGGCTGGACTCGCTCGGTATCCAGCGCATCCAGCAGGAGATCCCGGCGGGCCGTAATCCGTTCACGTACTTCAAGCGAGTGATCGTCTCGATCGACACGCTGAAGGACGTGGGAATGTACGAGCACCACCTCAGGAACACGACGTGGGACGCCGTGGTGATTGACGAGTCCCACAACCTGATCGGCGAGACGAGTCTACGCAACCGTCTCGCGAAGCTGCTCGCCGTTCGGACGGACGCGCTTGTGCTGGCCAGCGCCACCCCGCACAACGGTGACAAGCAGTCGTTCGCCGAACTCGTCCGGCTGCTGGAGCCGACGGCGGTCACCGACATCAAGGACTACACCCGCGACGAGATCGACCCTTACTACATCCGCCGCACGAAGGCGGACCGGGAGGTGACCGACAAGATCGCGGACGAGTGGGCGCCCCGGGCGCCGTCGATTTCCTGCCGGTGCCCGGCGACACCCGCGGAGGAGAAGGTCTTCGCCGAGCTGGCGGCCGTCTGGCTGCCCGCTTCGGGCGAGCCGGACCCGGCCGTCGTTGGCAAGGAACGGCGGCTGTTTCCCTACACCCTGGTGAAGGCGTTTCTGTCCTCCCACCTGGCGCTCATCGAGACGGTCGACAACCGGTTGGCGTCGAAGAGCTGCACGAGCCCCGCCGAGCGGGCGGCACTCGAACGGCTACGCGAGCTGGCGGGCGCCATCCCGGCCAACCCTGGCGGTCCGGGGGCTGGCGCGGACACCGCTCCGGCCAAGCTCACCCGGCTTCTCCGGGAGCTCCGTGAGATCGGCGCCGGCCCGGCGTCGAACACCCGCGTCGTGGTGTTCTCGGAACGAATCAGGACACTGCGTTGGCTGTCCGTAGTCGTTCCCGCGGCGCTCGGGTTCTCCGCGAAGGCGACCGAAACCGCGGTGAAGGTCCTGCACGGTGGGCTGACGGACACCGCGCAGCAGGAGATCGTCGAGCAGTTCTCCCTCGGGGGAAACCCGCTGCGCCTGCTGTTCACCGGCGACATCGCGTCCGAGGGCGTGAACCTGCACCGCGAATGTCACCACCTTGTCCACTACGATCTGCCGTGGAGCCTGATTCGGATCGAGCAGCGCAACGGCCGCATCGACCGGTACGGGCAGAAGCACGAGCCGCAGTTCCGGGCCATCGTGCTGACATCAGCGGTCGACGGGGCGAAGGACGACACCGCCGTCGCCGAGAAACTCCTCCGGCGGGAGGACGAGGCGCATCGCACCCTGGGCACCGCGGAAGCGGTGACCGGCGAGTTCCGCGCCGAGCTGGAAGAACAGCGCATGGTGCGCAACCTCGTCGCCGGCCGCCCGGTGGAGGAGGCCCTCGTGCCACGGACCGCAGCGTCGGTCATGGCGAACCTGCTCAGCGGGTCCGGCCCCCAGGTCGCACCGCCGCCGGCGCGCGCGAAGCTGCCGACGCTGTTCGGCGCCACCGAGCAGTTCGTGGACGAGGCGCTGCGCGAGGTGTTCGCCGACGACCCGGAGACCGCGTTGGCGCTGCGGCGCGAGCCCGGCCTGCTGTCCTTCGACGCCCCCGAGGACCTTGAGCACCGGCTGTCGGACCTGCCCCGCTCGTACCTGGCGGACCAACGCTCGGCCGACGGAGTGCTCCGGCTGAGACTGACGTTCGACCGGGACTTCGCCGACGCCAAGCTCACTGAGGCCCGTCGGCGTACCAGGACCTCCTGGCCGGATGTGGGCTTCGTCAGCGAGATCCACCCGGTTGTCGACTGGCTGGTCGACAAGGTGCTCGTTCGGCTCGGCCGCCAGCAGGCACCGGTCCTCGTCGCCGAGGTCACCGAGCCGGTGTTCCTGGTCCAGGGCATCTACTGCAACCGCGTCGGCCAGCCGACCGTGGTGCGGTGGATGGCCGTGTCCGGCCTGCCGGACGAGCCTCGGGTGGAGGAGATGGAACAGGTACTGAAAGAGGCGGGGGTTGGCCCGGCGATGACGAACCCTCCCACCGAGATCGACCTCGACGGGTTGCAACGGCTGGTCCCAGCGGCGGTTGCCGCGGCGGCCCGCGAGCTGAAGCGCCAGCGGATGCACTGGGACGCCAGCATCGCGGCACCGTTGGAGGCCTACCGGGCGATGCTCCGCACCTGGCGGCAGCGCAGCCTGCTCGACGAGGATGACACCCGCTCGGCGACGATCCTGCTGCCGGCGGCTGGTCGGTCCCGGCGCAAGAAGGACGTCGAGGACACCGTGGTCGAACAAATCAAGATCGTTGATCGTCTTGAGACCTCAGGCGAGCCGCTGCTGCGGGTGCTCGCGGTCCTGGAGCCTGGCCGGTGAGCTTCGAGGCACTGACGAACCGAGGTGAGTACCTGTCGCCGTACTACCTGACCGAGGTGCTGCCCCAGGAGATCCGCAAGACCGCGGTCCCCCGGTGGGCGGACCAGGAGAAGGCCGCCGCGAGCCCGCGAACAGGAGTCAGAAGACTGCGTTCGGAGTACTTCGCCCGCAAGCCGGCGGCCGTGGGAGTCGACGGGCTGGACGCCGAGCACCGCCGCAAGGAGCTTCTCCAGCTACATGACGAGGTGCTGGCCGCGCTGGGGTTCGAGCCACGCCGCGAGGTCGTCACCGTGACTCGCGCCGGGTCCGAAAGCGTCGTTCCCGTGGTGTACGCCGGGGGTGGCCTGGTCGACGATGCCGGGGACGGTGGCCTCGGGGGCGGTGGCGTCGTCGCCGTCGAATGTGCCTGGGCCGCGGACATCGACGCCGCCGCCGATCCGGACGGCGGGGGCAAGCTGCTCGACCCGGTGCAGCTGGACAACCGCGAACGCATCGAGCACGGCACGAAACTGGCCAGCCACCTGTTCGCCGCCGACAGGGGCGCACCGCGTTACGTGCTGATCCTCAACGGCGGGGTGGTGACCCTCGCCGACCGGCACACCTGGAGTGAGGGCCGGTACCTGGCCGTCAGCTTCGACGTGGCGTTCGCCCGCAACGACACCCGGCCGGGCGGCGAACTGGACGTGATCGCGGCGCTGTTCGGCGCCGACGCGCTGCGACCGCCGCCGCAGGGCGGCCCGGAGCCGTTGGCCGAGCTGGTCGCCGGGTCGCGGCGGCAGGCCGCCGGGGTCTCGTCCGAGCTGCGGGAGGGGCTGCGGCTGTCCGTCGAGCACATCGCCGGCGAGGTGCTCGCCCGGTTGCGCGACGCCGGAATCCACCCGGAGGAGATCATGGCGCCCGACGAGCTCGGTCGCCAACTCACCCGGGAGTCGTTACGCTACCTCTACCGCATCCTGTTCCTGCTGTACGCCGAGGCGCGACCGGAGCTGGGTGTGCTCCCTGCCGAATACCCTGAATACGTCGAGGGGTACAGCCTGGCCCGACTCGGTGACCTGGTGGCCCGGCGCCGGCCCACCGGCGACGACGCGCGCAACCGGTTCTACCTGTACGAGTCGCTGGACCTGCTGTTCACGATGGTCAACACCGGCTACCGACCGGTCGATGGTCAGCCGAAGAGTGACGGGGAGGGGCTGCGGTTCGAGCCGCTGCGCTCGGAGCTGTTCGCGACGGACGCGGTGCGGCTGATCAGCCGCGCGCTGCCCGTCCCGGCGCGGGAGGGCACCGACGGTCCGACGGTTGATACTCGGCTGCGTAACGGTTGCCTGTACGAGGTGCTGCGGCTGCTGATGCTGACGCGGGGGAAGAAGGGGCCGCGGCGGGGGAAGGGCCGGCGCGGCGGCTTCATCTCCTACGCTCAGCTGGGCATCAACCAGCTCGGTGCCGTCTACGAAGGGTTGATGTCCTACACCGGGTTCATCGCGAGCGAGGAGCTTTACGAGGTCGCCAAGGGCGGCGACCCGGCCGACGGCAGCTGGATGGTACCCGCGTCGAAGATCGACGAGTATGCGGACGAGGTGTTCGTCCGACACCTGAGCGAGGAGACCGGCCGGCGTACCGGCCCGCGCGTGCGGTACCCGAAGGGCTCGTTCGTCTACCGGCTCGCCGGCCGGGACCGGCAGACCAGCGCCTCGTACTACACCCCGCCGTCGCTGACCGAGGTCACCGTCCAGCTCGCGCTGCGCCACCGGCTCGACCAGAATGGTACGAAGACCAGGTCTCGCGAACTGCTCGACTGGACGATCTGTGAACCGGCGCTGGGTTCTGGGGCCTTCCTCAACGAGGCGATCAACCAGGTCGCGGCCGAGTACCTGAAACGAGCACAGCACGAGCGGCAGGAGCGCCTCGACCCGGAGCGCTACGCTGTCGAGCTGCAGCGCACGAAGGCGTACATCGCCCTGCACAACAGCTACGGCGTCGACCTGAACAGCACTGCCGTCGAGCTCGCCGAGATCTCGCTGTGGCTCAACGTCATGCACGCCGGCCTGCAGGCGCCCTGGTTCGGCCTGCATCTGCGGCGAGGCAACTCGCTGATCGGGGCCGGGCGCCGTCTCTACCCCCGCGACCAGCTCGCCGACCGGGCCTGGCTGCACACCGCGCCGACCGACCACCCGTTCCGTGCCGGTGAGCTGCCGCCGAGGACGGTCCACCACTTCCTGCTGCCGGCCGACGGCTGGGGCGCGGTCGCGAAGGAACCGGAGGCCAAGGCGCTGGCGCCGAACCAGGCCAAGGCGCTGGCGGCGTGGCGCCGAAGCATCACGAAGTCGCCGGCGACGAAGGGAAAGGTCTCACCGCAGGTCAGACGGCTGGAGGCCCTGGCGCGGCGGGTCGAGTTCCTGTGGGGCCTGGTCCGGCAGCGGCTGGAGATCTCCGAGGCGGAGATCCGCCGGGACATCAAGGTCTGGGGTGCCGGCGACCTGCCGCCGGTGGACGGAAAGATCCCGCGCGACAAGGTGCGTAAGGACCTCGATTATCCCGGCACCCCGTTCTGGCGGCTCAAGACGCTGATGGACGTCTGGTGCGCGCTGTGGTTCTGGCCGCTGGACAAAGCCGGGATGCTCGACGGCTCGGCCGACGAGTACGCCGCGAACCCGATTGTCGTCACCCGGGCCGCGCCCGAACCGCCCGCCGACCCCGGCCCGGTCGGCCAGCCGGCGACGTGGGAGTCGCGCTCGATCTTCGAGGAGGACCAGCAGATCGACCCGGATGTCGCCGCCTCGACAACGTCGACCGCCCCGCGGAACGCGCCGCGGCCGGACAGGAAGCTGGTCGAACGGCTCCGGCGACTCGTGCCGCTGGCCACCCTGGACGACTGGCTCGCCTTCGCCGAGGCGCTGATCGGCCGCAACGAGATCCCCGACGACGCGTTCGTCTCCCGCTTCACCACCCTTGACGAGTTGGAGGAGTACGAGAACGAGCTGGCGCCGTGGGTCGGACAGGACGAGCCGACCAGCCTGGCGGAACGCTTCCCGTGGCTCGCCACCGCCGAGGAGATCGCCGACCGGCGAGGCTTCTTCCACTGGGAGGTGGAGTTCGCCCAGGCCTTCGCCCGGGGCGGTTTCGACCTCCAGGTCGGCAACCCGCCCTGGGTCCGCCCGCGCTGGGAGGAGAACGTCGTCCTCGCCGAACACGACCCCTGGTTCATGCTCAACGAGGCGGCCGGCTTCCAGAACAGGCGGACCCGGAAGGACACGCAACTGGACGACCGGCGGGCGCGGGAGAGCTATCTCGCCGAGTTGTCGGCGAACGCGGCCATGGTCGCATCCCTCGCCTCACCGGCCACCTATCCGCTGCTGGCCGGCTCGCAGCCGAACCTGTACCGGGCCTTCATGATCCAGGTTTGGCGGCATGCCAGCCCGCCTGGGATCTCCGGCCTGATCCACCCCGATTCACACTTCGCGGGAGCGCAGGAGGTGACGCTGCGCGCCGCCACCTACCACCACCTGCGGCTGCACGGGCACTTCCAGAACCAACGTCTGATCTTCCCGGAGATTGACTGGAGCCGTCAGTTCGGAGTCCAGATCTACGGCCACCACCAGCCCATCCACTTCCAGCACCTGAGCTGGCTGTTCGGGCCGGAGACGCTCACGGCCTCGCTCGACCACGACGGGAGCGGCCCACTGCCGGGCATCAAGTACGACGGCACCTGGGACCTCCGGCCCCACACCGGCCGTATCGTCACCGTCACCGATGACGTACTCACGGACTGGATGCGTCTGACCGGCGAAAGCGACCACCCCCCCGACACCGCCCGGCTGCTCTACCCGGTCACGGTCGAGGAGCAGTCGGCCATCGGGGCGCTCACTAGGTGGGCCCACCGGCTCGGCCAGGTGAACCCGAGGATCAGCTCTGGCTACCACGAGTCCGGCGCCAAGAAGGCCCGGCTCATCGAGGAAGAATTCGCCGGTCCGAAGGACTGGTCGGAGGTAGTCCTCCGCGGCCCACAGTTCTCGCTGGCCACCCCGGTCGCGAAGCAGCCTCCCCGCACCGGGCGCTACGACGAACCGGTCGATCCACGCTACCTGGACGCCGGTTACGTGCCGACGACCGACTACCGGCGCGCAACCGACATCGAGACCTTCCGTGCCGCCCAGGACCGCTGGCTCGACCACGCATACCTTGAGGAGTTGCGTGGCTCTCCGGCGGCCGTGAATGATGCACGTCGCGCCCTCGCTGCCGCCGCGGATGCCGATCCCGTCGCCATCGACGACGAGGCGGTAGCCGCCTACCTTCGCGGGAGAGCGCGACGGCCCTACACGGACTTCTTCCGAGTCGCCTGGCGCCGGCGAATCGCCAACAATACGTTCCGCAGCCATTTCGTCGCCCTGATTCCACCAGGGCCGGCGCACATCCATGCAGTACACAGCATGTCCCTGGATTCGAATCGAGAAACGGCTCTTACGGCAGGATTCTGGTCCGCATTGGCGGTGGACTATTTTGTACGAGTAACAGGGCGTAGCGACCTTGAGGTAACTGACGCCAATATATTGCCGGCGCCGATTGTGGACCATCCGTTGGCCGGGGCGATCCTGCTGCGGACGCTGCGGTTGAACTGCCTGACGTCGGCCTACGCGCCGCTGTGGAGTGAGGTGTTCGACCAGGCCTGGGGTGACGACGGCTGGGTGATCCCCACGCCGAACACTCCACCGCTCGGTGACGTCCGGCCGGAGTGGGACGTGCGGTCGCCGCTGCGGACCGAGCTGGCGCGGCGGGCGGCGCTGGTCGAGCTGGACGCGCTGGTCTCGGTGATGATGAACATCTCGGCGGATCAGCTCGCCGCCCTGTACCTCGCGCGCTTCCCCCAGCTTCAGGCCTACGAGGAAGACACCTGGTTCGATCTCGCCGGTCGCAAGATATGCGGCGACCGCAACTCGTTCGGGTTCGGCCAGGCCAAGGAGCACTACGTCCAGTTGCGTAAGCACCTGGAGGACCCTCGTCACGAGCCGCCGCCGGAAGGGTATGCTGCCCCGTTCCACAAGGCGGACCGGGAGGCGGAGATGCGGCAGGCGCACGCCGCGTTCAGTGCCCGGCTGCGGGCCGCCCGGGACGCGGGCTGGCGGGAGCCTGAGCCACCGGAGTCGGGCGGATGAGGCCGACGTTCGCCGCCGACAGCCTGCGGCGCAACCTGACGCAGTTCCTCACCACGACGTTCGCCCTCGCCGACGCGGACGAACGGGCCGCGCTCGCGCGCTTTCTGGAGCATCCCGAGCACGGCATCTACCGCGGGCCGTACCTGCGTGTCCGCATCCCGTTCCGGCCGGCGGCCGACGGCTGGCAACGACACCTCCAGTGGCATCCGGGCGGGGACTGGACGCCCTACGAACACCAGGCCCGGGCGTTCGAGCGGCTGAGCACCCTGCATTCCCCGGCCGAGCCGACGCTGGTGACCACCGGCACCGGCTCCGGCAAGACCGAGGCCTTCCTTGTCCCGGTCCTGGATCACTGCGAGCGGGCCGGCCGAGCCGGCCGGCGCGGCGTCAAGGCGCTGCTGCTCTACCCGATGAACGCGCTGGCCTCCGACCAGACGCAGCGCATCGACGAGTTCCTCGCCCGGCCGGGCCTGGAACACGTGACCGCCGGGCTGTACGTCGGCGACGTGGCGGAGACGACCTACGCCCGGGTGATGACCTCCCGCGCGGAGATGCGCCGCAACCCGCCGGACATCCTGGTCACCAACTACAAGATGCTCGACCAACTGCTGCAGCGGGCCGACGACGTGCCGCTGTGGGAGGGTGCCGAGCTCGCGTATGTCGTGCTCGACGAGTTCCACGCCTACGACGGCGCCCAGGGCACCGACGTCGCGATGCTGCTGCGGCGGCTCGGCGCCGTCACCGGCCAGGCCGAGCCGGGCCGTCCGCTCGGGGCCGCCTGCCCGGTCGCCACCTCGGCGACCCTCGGCGAGGGCCAGGGCAGCGACGGCGGCGCGGCCATCCGCGGCGTCGCGGGCCAGGTTTTCGGCACCGTCTTCGACGAGGCGGCGCTGATCGGCGAAGACCGTCAGCGCCCGGAGGAGATTCTCCGCCCGGTCGACTACAACCTGCCGCTGCCGGACCCGGCGGACCTCGCGAGCATTCCCGACCCGGCCCGGGACACCTGGTCGCTGCGGCGGACCGTGGCGGCCGTGCTCGGCGTGGACACCTTCGACCCGGCTGTGCTTGGCCGGCATCTCCAGCGGCACATCCTCACCCACGCGGTGCTGGGTCTGCTCGGTGACGAGCCCAGGACCGCGGCGGAGATCCTGGAACTGCTCCCACGCCGGGGCGCCTACCGCTGGGGCCTCGCCCTGCAGAACGAACCCGAGGTGGCCGCGCTCGGACTGGCCCGGTTCGTCGGGCTGCTGTCGATGGCCCGCGACCCGGACCGGCCTGAGCGCCCGTTCCTCGGTGTCGAGACGCACCTGTGGGTCCGGGCGGTGTCGCGGCTGCTGCGAGGCGTGGCCCGGCAGCCGACCTTCCTGTGGGACGGCGACCCCCGCCGGGTACCCGTCGCCGACGCATCCGAGGCCGACGGTGCGGTCGCGGATACCAGTCAGGCGCTGCTCCCGGCGGTCTACTGCCGGCACTGCGGCCGGTCCGGCTGGTCGGCGATCTCGCCCGAGCGCGATCCGCACGAACTCGTCACCGACCCGGCCAAGATCTACCGGGCCGGCGTCGGCCGGGACAAGCGGCGGGTACGCGCCCTGCTCGCCGCGACCCCGGGCGAGATCGCGGGCACCGGCCGCGGCCTGTTCGTGCTCGACTCCGCCGGCAGCCGCATCCGTCCGTTCGACCCGGCGAAGGACCGCGCCCGGGCCGACCGCCCCGGTTCCGGCAACGGTTCCGGTTCCGGTTCCGGCAACGGTTCCGGTTCCGGCAACGACTCCGGTAACGACGTGGTCGTCCTCGCCGATCTCGGGGACGATCGGGCGGCCAGCCTGGACCGCTGCCCGGCCTGCGGGCTGGACCAGGGCATCCGCTATCTGGGTGCGGGCCTGGCGACGCTGGCTTCGGTCGCCGTCACCCAGCTGTTCACCGGCGGCGAGCTGGCCGGCCGGGAACGGCGCACCCTGCTGTTCAACGACTCGGTGCAGGACGCCGCCCACCGGGCCGGTTTCGTCGCGAACCGCTCGTTCACCTTCTCGCTGCGCTCGCTGCTCGCCGCCCAACTGGTACCCGGCCAGCCGGTGACTCTCGACGCCGTCGTCGCCGACCTGGTGGCCGCCGCCACCGACCGCGACACCCTTGCCGCGATCATCCCGCCCGACCTGCACGACTCACCCGGTATCGACGCCCTGCTGTCCGGTGAGCACACCGGCAGCCGCAGCACCTGGCGGCTGGTCGCTGACCGGCTGGGGTTCGCCACCGTGCTCGAGTTCGGCCTGCGTTCCCGCCAGGGCCGCACGCTCGAGCTCACCCGCACCGTCGCCGCCGATGTCGTGCTCGACGAACCGGGGAAGGTCGCCGCCCTGTGCCGCGACCTGCTGCTCACCGGCCGGGCCGCGCAGCTCCCGGCCGGGAGCCTGCCCGACGAGGCACGGCTGGAGGCCTTCGTCCGGGGTGTGCTCGAACGGCTGCGCGTCCGCGGCGGCGTCCGCCACACCTGGCTGGCCGGCTACCTCGCCCAGGGCGGCCGCCGGTGGATGGTCTGGGGTGGCCGGCCCGCCGGCATGCCGGCTTTCCCGGAGGGCCTCTCGGCGCCCGCATTCCTGCTGTCCGGGCCTCGGCGCAACAGCGAGTTCGACCTGCTCACCGCGCGCGGCGGCTGGTACCAGGACTGGGCGCGACGGTGCCTGGGCGGGCTCGACCGGGAGGCCGTCCACGAGTTCCTCGGCCGTCTGCTGCCCGAACTCGCCGGTGCCGGCGTGCTGCGCAGCCACCAGCTCACCGCCGACCCGACACTTTCGGTGTTCGGGCTGCAACCCGGCCACGTTCGGGTCGTCCGGCTTGACGATTCCGCGGCCGAGCTGGCCGGGATCCGCTGCGACTCCTGCTCCTGGGCGCAGACCGTGCCGCCGGAACGGGTCGCCGGCTGGGTCGGGCAGCCCTGCCAGCGGTACCGCTGCGATGGTCACCTCACCGCCGCGCCCGACGCCGCCGCCGTGGGCGACTACTACCGTCGGCTCTACCTCGGGGGCGGGGTGTTCCGGGTGGTGACGGGCGAGCACACCGGCGTCCTCACCCGCGTGCAGCGCGAACAGGTGGAACGGCAGTTCCTCGACGGTACCCGCTACACCGACCCGAACGTGCTGTCCTGCACCCCGACGCTGGAGCTCGGGATCGACATCGGGGAGCTGTCGGCCGTGCTGCTCGCGTCGTTACCGGCTGCGCCCGCGAACTACGTGCAGCGCGCTGGGCGGGCGGGCCGCCGTAGCGGGAACGCGTTCGTGCTGACGCTGCTCGCCAACCGCGCCCGGGACCGTTACTACCTCACCGAACCCCGCGAGATGATCGCTGGCCAGATCGTCCCGCCGGGCTGCTACCTGTCCGCGGTCGAGATCCTGCGGCGCCAGTATGTCGCGCACCTCATCGACCTGGCGGCGCGTCGCCAGCTGCCCGGCGTGCTGCCGCTGCCGCGCCGGGCCGGCGCCCTGTTCGGCCCGACCGGCTGGCTGTCGTCGTTCGGCGCCGCGGCCAAGCGGGCCGGCGCCGACACTGTCGAGGTGTTCCTGTCGCTGTTCGGTGACGACGTCACGGCGCAGGCCGCCGGTGAACTGCGGGTGTTCGCGACCGACCGAGCCGGCGGAATCGGCGGAATCGGCGGAATCGAGGGTGCGCTGGCCCGCGTGGACGCCGCCTGGGAAGCCCGGCTGGACGGCCTGCGTCACCGGCTGGCGGCCATCTCGTCCGCCACCGACGCCCTTGCCGACTCCGACCCCGACCAGAAGCGCGAGGCCCGCGGTCTGCGGGCCGAGCAGCGGGCCGTCCGAAAGCGGGTCGCCGAGATCGGCCGGGCCTCGGCGCACGCCACACTCGTCGAGTTCGGACTGCTGCCGAACTACGCCCTGATCGACACCAACACCATGCTCGAAGCGACCCTGACGTGGGAAGACGGCGGGTCAGGACCCGACGACCGCAGATACCACAGCGAGGTCCGCGAGTACCCGCGCCCCGCCCGGCAGGCGCTGCGTGAGATCGCACCTGGCAACATCTACTACGTCCGGGGATACCAGCATGAGATCAGCGGTCTTGAGATCGGCACGCCGGACAGCCCGGCCTGGGAACACTGGCGGGTGTGCCCCGCCTGCGGCCACGTGCGCACCGAACACGCCATCCAGGACCCGAGCGCCTGCCCTCGCTGCGGCAGCCGCGGCATCGCCGACTCGGGAAACCTGTACCAGGTGCTACGGCCCAGCAAGGTGACCGCGGTTGACCGCCGCGATGACGCGCGTATCCGGGACGACGCCGAGGACCGCGTCGTCCGGGCATACTCGATGGCCCACACGGTGGACGTCGACCCCCAGCAGGTGCTGCGGTCGTGGCGGCACACCGGCATCACCTTCGGGATCGACTACACCCGGACGGCCGTGGTGCGGGAGTTCAACCTCGGCCCGGCGCGGTACGACCGGCCGGCCGGCGACGTCTTCGGCGGCGCCCAGGTTCGGCTCAATCCCTTCCACGCCTGCGTCACCTGCGGCGGTACCCCGGAGGACGGCCCGCCGCCGAGCCCGGCCACCGCGGTGGCAGGCCAGGGTGGCCTGCCCGTGGCGGCCACCGCCACCTCGATGCCGGGAACGGTTCCGCGCGAGGCTCAGCACCACCGGCGGTGGTGTCCGTACCGGCGTTCCCCTTCGGCGGCCCGGCACGTCCCGCTCATCCTGGCGCACGAGCTGCGCACCGAGGCGATCCGCATCCTGGTCCCGGCCGTCACCGCCGCCGTCGACGAACGGATGGCCTCGTTCGCGGCAGCGCTTCGCCTGGGCATCGCGGCCCGCTACGGCGGCGATCCGGATCATCTGCGGATCGTTCGGGCGGTGATGCCCGACGGCGGCCAGCACGGCACCGGGCACGTGCGCCGGTTCCTCGTCGTCCACGACACCCAGCCCGGCGGCACCGGCTACCTGCATCGGCTCTCCGACCCCGACAGCTTCCGGGAGGTGCTCGCCGCCGCGCTGCGGGCCGTCGAGAGCTGCCGGTGCGCCGAGGAAGGACGCGTGGCATGCCACCGGTGCCTGTTACGGGACGCCCGCGACGACGAGTTCCAGCTGATCAGCCGGTTCTACGCGGTGGCGATGCTGCGTTCCCTGCTGGACGGGTGGGACGTCGTCGGTGGCCAGCGTACCGACGAGATCTCGCTGTTCGACCAGGTCGAGAGTGAACTCGAAGCGCGGTTCCTAGCCGGTCTGCTCGACTGGGGCGCCCGTCCCGGAAGCCGGGCGACCGTGACCCGCACCGCCGACACCCATGGCGCACGCACCGCCGACCTGCGCATCAGCCGGCCCGACGGGCAGGTCGTCCACTGGCAGTTGAGGCTGCAGAACACCATTCACGGGACCAGACCAGACGCGCTGTTCGTCCGGGTAGACGCGGCCCCGTCGACTGTCGCGGTGTACCTCGACGGATTCAGCTACCACGCCTCGAAGGAGCACAACCGGATCGCCGACGACGCGGACAAACGAACGCTGCTGCGTGCCCATGACATCGTGGTCTTCCAACTGGCCTGGGACGACGTCGAAGCCTGGTGCGGCCGGCCGGTGGCGCAGCCGCCGGTCTGGCCACCGTACGCCGGCAACGCCCAGGCCGGCGCCCGGGACCTGTACCGGCTCCTGACCGGCCGAGATGTGCGGGAACTGGCCGGCACGGTGTGGGCGAACCCGGTTGAGCTGCTGCTCGCCTACCTCGGGGATCCCGACGCCGAGCTCTGGCGGTCCCGGACGGTCGCGGCGCTGGCCGGCCTGCTCAACCTGCCTGGCTCGCGGACCACCGCGAGCCGCGGCGGCGCGGCGGCAGCGGTACGGGAGGCGCTGACCGCCGGACCGACCGCTGGTCCGGCCGTCCCCGGACGGCCGACGACCCGCCCGGGGACGGCCGGACCGGTCACGGTCGTCCGCGTCGAGGACGCCCACCACTGCCCGGTCGTCGTGGTCGCGGATCAGAGCGACGGCGGGCCACCCGTGTGGACCGCACTCGTGCTCGTCGACGACCGCACCGCGACCGTCGCGAACGACACCGATGCCCACCGGCTGCGGTGGGCCGCCTGGCTGTACTGGAGCAATCTGCTGCAGTTCCTTGACTCCGGGGGCGGCGACGGCGTCCAGCTCGCGCGGAGCACCCTCGGCGAGTTCGACCCGTCGTTGCTCCGGGTCGCGGCGGGATCGGGTGCGCTGTCGGTGCGTCGGTCGGTCCAGCTCGATGCCGAGACCTCGGTCTGGATCGGGACGTCGTCCGGTGCGCATCCCGGGGCGGCTGTCGAGGTAACCGGCCCGGCGCAGCAGCAGCAGCAGCCGGTCGGGCCCGCGTGGCAGGCGGTGCTCAGGCTGATCACCGCGACGGAGCCGGGGCTGGTCGAGCTGGTGCGGGAGCTGGCGGCGCGGGATGTGCCGGTACCGGAGGTCGGGTACGAACTCGGGGACGCGGCCTGGCAGGCGGAGCTGGCCTGGCCGGCCGCCAGGATCGGGGTCGTCACCGCGGCCGGGCCGGGCGACCCCGAAGGCTCGGGACGCGACGCCGCCTACGCGGCGGCAGGCTGGCTGGTGCGGACCGCGTCCGAATGGCAGGCGTCCGATCTCACATCGAACCTCACATCGAACCCCGCCTCGAACCTCACATCGAACCCCGCAACGAACCCCGCATCAAGGATCGATGGTCCACTCGGCTCACGGAGGGACAGCCAGTCGTGACCGACCAAGCCAAGGTGACACTTCGCATCCTGGATCGGGCCGACAAGGAGATCCTCAAGCTCACCCGGGCTGAGAAAGGCGGCGTCTACGACTTTCAGAGCGCCTTCCGGCAGAACCCGAACACCCCGAGCCTGCACTTCAAGCGACTCAAGGGCAATTCTCGGCTGTTCTCCGCCCGGATCGGCAAGGATCATCGCGCGTTGCTGCTCCACGTGGGCAACCAGGACTACCTGCTTGTGTCGGTCAAGCACCGCAGCGAGGTCTACGACGGCATCGAGGACAAGTATTCCTACCAGATCAACCGAGTCACCGGCGGCATCGAGGTCGTGGACCTGTCCGCCGTCGGTGACAGCATCGTCGGCCGGTTGTTGCCGCCGGAACGGCAGCTGACCCACACCCGGGTCAGGCCCGCCCAGGTCAGGCCAGAGCCGGCGCCGGGAGTCGGCGACACCGCAGGGGGGGAGCCGGGCGGCCAGAAGGACGTCGAACGGCCGTTGTTCGAGGCCTTCACCGACCAGGACCTGGTCGACCTCGGTGTGGTTCCGGCCCTGCTTCCGCTGATCAGACGGATCGTTGACGAGGACGAGCTGCTCGGGCTCGCCGAGGTCGCCCCGCAGCTCACGTCCGACGTGCTCCTGGCGCTGCACGACGGCAAGAGCGTCGAAGAAGTACTCGAACACGTCACCGTGCCGGTGAAGGCCGACAGCCCGGTCGACCCGGAGGACTTCGCTGCGGCGGTTGCCCGGCCGGCGACCCAGGTGACCAGCGACGATGCCGCGCTGCAGGCGGTGCTGGGCGAGTCGTTCGCGCGGTGGCAGGTCTTCCTGCATCCGACCCAGCGCCAGCTCGTGGACCGGGTCTACGGCGGACCGGCGCGGGTCAGCGGCGGGCCGGGAACCGGGAAGACGATCGTCGCGCTGCACCGGGCCGGGCACCTCGCCGCCCGGCTGCCGCCGGGCGATGACAAGCCGATCCTGCTCACCACGTTCAACCGCAACCTTGCCGCCGACCTGCGGGCCCGGTTCCTCGATCTGGTCGGCCCCGACCTCGTCGATCGGGTCGATATCGTCAACATCGACAAGCTCGCGAGCCGGGTTGTCGGTGAGGCCGGGGCGAGCCGTCGCCGGCGGACGATCGACGATGACGCCGCCGTGCGGGAGTGGGCCGCGATGCTTGACGAGGTCGGTGAACGACGGTGGGACGCCGAGTTTCTCGCGGCCGAGTGGGCCGAGGTCGTTCTGGGCCAGGTGCTCCGTTCCCGCACCGACTACTTCAAGGCCCGGCGACCAGGTCGAGGGCGGCCACTGTCCCGAGCCGACCGCGACGCGGTGTGGCAACTCGTCGAACGTTTCACCAAGCGCCTGGACGACGCCGGTGTGTGGACGTGGCGCCAGGTAGCCGAATACGCCGCCCGCACCGAACAGGACCGCGCGGCCGCGGTGGTGAGCGCGGCCGGTCAGCCCACCGCTTCCGGCTCCCTGCCCAGGTACCGCTATCGGCATGTCGTCGTGGATGAGGCCCAGGACCTCAACCCGGCGCACTGGAAGATGCTGCGGGCCATGGTCGCGCCAGGTCGGGACGACATCTTCCTCGTCGGCGACACCCACCAGCGAATCTACGATAATTACGTCACGCTTGGTAGTCTCGGCGTGAATATCCGTGGTCGCAGTGCCAAGTTGACGCTGAGCTACCGCACCACCCGTCAGATCCTGTGGACAGCGCTTCGGCTGCTTGCCGGTGAGACGTACGACGACCTCGACGGCGACGACGACAACCTCGCGGGGTACCGGTCGCTGCTCAGTGGCGGAGAACCCGTGCTCGGTGAGGCCGTCACCTGGGCGGATGAACTGAAGCTCATCAGCGGGCAGATCAGGGTCTGGGAGAGCGCCGGCGACGGTTCGACCAGTGCCGGCGACGGTTCGACCGCCGTGTGCGTGCCGACTCGACGGATGGTGGAGGACGTCGTCACACACCTCGAGGCGAGCGGGATTTCTGCCATCGAGATCGGGCCGGACGGGCCGAAGCGAGCCGACGGCGTCCACGTGGGCACCATGCACCGTTTCAAGGGCCTGGAGTATCGGCGGATCATCATCGGAGGTGCCAGCGCCGGGCTTGTGCCCCGTGGCGTGATCGAGCGGTACCAGGACGTCGACCCAAAGCGGTACCAGCAGGAACGGGCACGAGACCGGTCACTGCTGTTCGTCGCGGCGACCCGCGCCCGCGACGAACTGGCGATCTTCTGGCACGGCCGGCCAAGCCCGTTCCTGGCCGCCGCCTGGACGCGGCGTCGCGCCGTTGGGTCGAGCTTGCGCAACTGACGAAGCGCATGCGGGGTTATGCCGACCGGGTACCTCATACCAGGCCGAGGTCGGCCTTTACCTTGTCCCATGGAACTACCTTGTCCCATGGAACGGGCGTCTGCCCGGTAGCCGCCATCTCCTCGACGTAGACCACTTGGTTATCGCGGACCAGTCGAGCGGCAAGCTTGTGATGATGATCCCGGCGGGTTTCGCGCACTTTCCGGTGCAACACCGCTACCCGCCGCACCGCCTTCCGACGGTCCGCGGAACCTTTCCGTGCGCGGGCCAGCGACCGCTGGGCGCGGGCGAGATGCCGCCGCTTCGACCGCGGCGGGCGAGGGTTCGCCACGATCTCACCCGTGGACATGGTCACCAACCGATCGAGCCCAAGATCGACCCCCACCTCGGCGGGCACGACCGGGTACGGCTCGTCGGTCACATCGACCACGAACGACACGTAGTACCGGCCGTCCGCTTCCCGGATCACCGTGGCCGACGACGGAACCGACGGCAACCCCCGAGACCAGGCGAGTTCGACATCTCCGACCTTCCTGATCCGAGTTCTTAACGCGACTGGGCGACACTCGCCACCTGGTCCGTCAGCATGCTTGAGCGGGAGGTGTTCACCGAAGCGGGGTCGCGGCCCGGCTTCTCGGCCTGCCGCAGAACACCTTCCACTACTGCTTGGCGGGTGGCACGGTCGGTGACCGGGCCTACAAGCCGGTGATCCGTGTCGCACCCCGGGCGGCCGGCCTCGACTACAAGAAGACTGCCAACCGTACGTCTGGCCGGCCCCTCGTGCTTCTTGCGGGAACGGCCGCCGCATGTCGGATCACGAGGAGTAAGCGTCGTGAACCCGGACCTGCTGTCCGGGGCGTCTACTCGGGATCGTAGGCGAGGTTGGGGCGTAGCCAGCGCTCGACGTCGGAGATCTTCAGGCCCCGCCGCTGGGCGTAGTCCTCGACCTGGTCCCGGCCGATGCGCCCGACGGTGAAGTACCGCGACGACGGATGGGCGAAGATGAGCCCGCTGACGGCGGCGGCGGGGGTCATCGCGAAGGACTCGGTCAGGCCCATCCCCACCCGCCCGGCGTCCAGCAGGTCGAACAGCGCCTGCTTCTCGCTGTGGTCGGGGCTCGCCGGGTAGCCGAAGGCGGGACGAATGCCGCGGAAGCGCTCGGCGTGCAGATCCTCCAGCGACGGCTTGGCGTCCGGCTCGAACCAGGCGCGTCGCGCCTCAAGGTGGACATACTCGGCGAACGCCTCGGCGAGCCGGTCGGCCAGGGCCTTCACCATGATCGCCCGGTAGTCGTCCTGCCGGGCCTCGAAGCCGGCCGCGAGCGTGTCGGCGCCGTGGACGGCCACGGCGAACCCGCCGATGTGGTCCCCGGCCGGGGCCAGGTAGTCGGCGAGGCTGCGGTTCGGCCGCCCCGCGGGCTTGGCCGTCTGCTGGCGCAGCATCGGCAGGCGCAGCCGCCCCGTGCCACCCGGACCCGGCGTGCCACCTTGACCCGGCGAGCTGGCGCTGTTCACCGCGCCGACGTCGATCTGATCGATCAGGATGTCGTCGTCCTCCGCGACGGCGGGCCAGAAGCCGTAGACCCCGCGGGCCTGAAGGCTACCGTCCGCGATGATCTGATCGAGCAGGACGTTCGCCTCGTCGTACAGCTCACGGGCCACCGGCTGGTCCAGGATCGCCGGGAACCTGCCCTTCAGCTCCCAGGCAAGGAAGAAGAACTGCCAGTCGATCATCGAGCGCAGCGCGCCGAGGTCCGGGGTGACGACGCGGACGCCGGTGAAGGCGGGGACGGGCAGGTCGTCGAACGTGACCTGCTCGCGGTTCGCCCGGGCCTGCGCGAGGGGGAGCAGCGGGCGCTGCTGGCGGTTCTCGTGCTGCTCACGCAGGAGCTTCTGCTCCGCCCGGTTACGCACGGCGAGCTCCCCGGCCCGGTCGGCGTCGAGCAGGTCCGAGACCACGCCGACGACGCGGGAGGCGTCCAGCACGTGGACGGTGGTGGCGTCGTAGGCGGGGGCGATGCGGACCGCGGTGTGCTGGCGCGAGGTGGTGGCACCGCCGATCAGCAGGGGCAGCTTCAGCCCGCGGCGCTGCATCTCGGTGGCGACCGTGACCATCTCGTCCAGGGACGGGGTGATCAGGCCGGACAGGCCGATCGCGTCGGCGCCCTCCGCCACCGCCGTGTCGAGGATGACCGTGGCGGGGACCATGACCCCCAGATCGATGACCTCGTAGTTGTTGCAGCCGAGGACCACACCCACGATGTTCTTGCCGATGTCGTGCACGTCGCCCTTGACGGTCGCGAGCACCACCGTGCCGTTGCCACGGTTGGCACGGCCGGTGCCGGTGGTGCCGGCCAGCAGCGCCTGCTGCTTCTCGGCCTCCATGAACGGTTCCAGGTAGGCGACCGAGCGCTTCATCACCCGGGCGCTCTTGACCACCTGCGGCAGGAACATCTTCCCTGACCCGAAGAGGTCGCCGACGATCTTCATGCCGTCCATGAGTGGTCCCTCGATCACGTCGAGGGGGCGGGCCGCCCGCGCCCGGGCCTCCTCCGTGTCGGACTCGATGAAGTCGACGATGCCGTGCACGAGCGCGTGCGCCAAGCGCTCCTCGACCGGCGCCTCGCGCCAGGACAGGTCCACCGTGCGCTTCGTGCCGCTCCCGCTCCCGCTCCCGCTCACGGTCTCGGCGAACGCGACGAGCCGGTCGGTGGCGTCGTCGCGCCGGTCGAAGAGCACGTCCTCGACGAGTTCGAGCAGGTCGGCGGGGATGTCCTGGTAGACGGCGAGCTGGCCGGCGTTGACGATGCCCATGTCGAGCCCGGCGCGCACGGCGTGGAAGAGGAACGCCGAGTGCATCGCCTCGCGGACGATGTCGTTGCCGCGGAAGGAGAACGACAGGTTCGAGATGCCGCCGCTGGTCCGCGCTCCCGGGCAGTGCTGCTTGATCAGCGGCAACGCGTCGAGGAACGCCTTCGCGTAGCCGTTGTGCTCGGCGATGCCGGTGGCGACGGCGAGCACGTTCGGGTCGAACACGATGTCCTCGGCCGGGAAGCCGACCCGCTGGGTAAGCAGGTCGTAGGCGCGGGCGCAGATCGCCACCTTGCGTTCGGCGGTGTCGGCCTGGCCCCGCTCGTCGAAGGCCATCACGACCACGCCGGCGCCGTAGTCGCGGATGCGCCGGGCCTGCTCCAGGAAGGGCTCCTCGCCCTCCTTGAGGCTGATCGAGTTGACGACGCCCTTGCCCTGCACGCAGCGCAGCCCGGCCTCCAGCACACTCCACCGCGAGCTGTCGACCATGATGGGCAGGCGGGCCGCCTCCGGCTCGGTGGCGAGCAGGTTCAGGAACGTGGTCATCGCCCGCTCGCTGTCGAGCAGGTCGGCGTCCATGTTGACGTCGAGCAGGTTGGCCCCGCCGCGCACCTGCTCCAGGGCGACGTCCACGGCGGCCTGGTAGTCGTCGGCCTCGATCAGCCGCCGGAACCGCGCCGAACCGGTGACGTTGGTGCGCTCCCCGATCATGACGAAGCCGGTGTCCTCGCCGATCTCGAACGGCTCCAGCCCGCTGAAGCGGGTGCGCGCCGGCGGTGTCGGAACCGGGCGCGGCGGCGCACCGCCGACGGCGGCGGCGATCCGCGCGATATGCGCCGGCGTCGTCCCGCAGCAGCCGCCGACGATGTTGACCAGGCCCGCGGCGGCGAATTCGCCGATCAACTGGCCGGCTTCGTCCGGGGTCTGGTCGTAGCCGCCGAAGGCGTTCGGCAGGCCGGCGTTGGGATGGCAGGCCGTGAACGTGCCGGCGAGCCGGGCGAGCTCGGCGACGTGCGGGCGCATCTCCTCGGCGCCGAGCGAGCAGTTCACCCCGACGACCAGCGGATGCGCGTGGGCGATGGAGCTCCAGAACGCCTCGACGGTCTGCCCCGACAGCGTCCGCCCGGACAGGTCGACGATCGTTACCGAGATCCACAGCGGCAGCCGCGGGGCGACCTCGCGGGCGGCGGCGATCGCGGCCTTCGCGTTGAGCGTGTCGAAGATCGTCTCGATGAGCAGCAGGTCGACCCCGCCGTCCGCCAACGCCTGGATCTGCTCGGCGTAGGCGGCCCGGACCTCGTCGAAGGTCACCGCCCGGTACGCCGGGTCCTCCACTCGCGGGGACAGCGAGAGCGTGACGTTCAATGGGCCGATCGAACCGGCGACGAACCGCCGCCCCCCGGTCTGCCGGGCGGCCTCGTCCGCGGCCTGGCGGGCCAGCCGCGCGCCCCGCAGATTCATCTCCCGCACCAGCGACTGCAGCCCGTAGTCCGCCTGGCCGATGCTCGTCGCGGTGAACGTGTTCGTCGTGGTGATGTCCGCGCCGGCCGCGAGATACTGCCGGTGCACGTCGAGGATCACGTCCGGACGGGTCAGGTTCAGCAGGTCCGGGTCGCCGGCGAGGTCCTTCGGGTGGTCGCGGAACCGCTCCGTGCGGTAGTCGGCCGGGGTGAGCCCGGCGTTCTGCAGCATCGTGCCCCAAGCCCCGTCGAGCACGACGACCCGCTGGGCCAGCAGCTCCCGGAGCTCCCGGTCGCCGGCCTCGACCGCGTCTGCCCCGACCGTGCTGGCCTCGACCACACCGTCATGGACGGCCACCTCGTCGACCGACCTGGACCCTGCCATCAGACCACCTCCCGGTTATGGGAGGCGCCCTTACTGAACGGTGCGGGCCGAGCGTGGCGGACCTGGGCCCGTTGCAGCGCCTCTCGACCTGTGAGTGACGATACCGTGCCATCGTGATCACTTCACGCCGGCTCGAGCGTTTCGCTGTCGCTGTCGCTTGAGAGTCGTATGCTACCCGGGCGGGACACCGGTCCGCGCCGCGCATGAGCTCATCCGGACCTGGCAGAGACCTGGCAGAGGTGTCGGCATACAGCGCACGGATCTGGGCGTCGCTCGGATGGTGGCCCGTGCCCGGGAAACCGACCATCCAACCGGCGACAAGCACCGCGTGGTCCAGTACGTCGTCATCCGTGATCATCTGGTTGACCAGCCCGAGCTCGGCCGCCTCGGTGGCGCTGACGGCGTGGCCGGACAGCAGGAAGTCCGAGACCCGGGCGGTGCCCATGATCTGGGGAAGATGCCAGGACAGACCGTATTCGACGGCCAGGCTGAGGCGGGAGAAGCCGGAGCCGACGAAGGCGGAGGCCGCGATGAACCGGACCTCCGGGTCGGCGTCCGCGGCACACAGGGCCTGCGCCTAGGCGGTGGCCATCGGCAGGGTGAACGCGCTCATGACCTCGGGCCGGTTCAGGGTGGCGACGGCGACCCCGTCATCGGACCCGGGTCAGAACGGGATCGGCAACGGCGGTCTGGATCGACTCCGTGCTGCTGCGCACCTTTCGCTCGGTTCCCGCGAGGTCGGCGGCGTGCCTGGCATTCCCGGGTGCGCCCCGGCGTGCCGTCGCGCCCGCCGCGTGGACTCCGCGGATCTCATGCCGATGTCGCGTCTCCATAGCGGATCGCGAGTGATCGGGTGCGTGGACTGTTGGGCAAGAATCCTGGGCTCCCGGCCCTTCGAGTGGTCCCGGTGTCGTGTAGCATGACCTCCAGATCCGGACAGGGCCCGTGGCTGGCACCTGGAGGGCGACAACTGAAGATCGATCTAGAGCATGGTCCCGTGGTGAAGCCTGGAGTTCACGCCGCCCTGTCAAGGCGGAGGTCGCGGGTTCGAATCCCGTCGGGACCGCGTTCGTAGGGCTAACAGTGCGCTGTGGCTCATGCGAGAGTCGCACTGCCCGGGGCAGGTAGCTCAGTCGGTACGAGCGTCCGCCTGAAAAGCGGAAGGTCGGCGGTTCGACCCCGCCCCTGCCCACCATCGCTGACGTGCGGTTTCATCATAAAGATGATCTCCTTTGGCTCCGTTGAAGATCGTTATATGGCAGTAGATATGGCAACGGCCGTGGAACCCCACGGCCATTCTCGTTTACTGCCACATGGGACATCATCCCAGCCGGTCACCCAGTTGTAAGGGCTGCGCGCTTCTCGTCCAGGGAGCGTGCGCGTAGATCGTCATGGTGACGTCGAGCGCGGCGCAGTCGGGCGGTACTTGGCGGCTCTCTGGCATCAAGGAACAGCAACACCTAGTGTCTCGTGATCCTGTTTGCTTACCGGCTGCGGTTTCGGTTGTTGTCGACGAGTTTGCGGATGCTGGTCTGGGTGAGGCGGACCTTGGCGAGGATCTCGTCGGCGGTGGCGGTCACCAGCGCACTCGAAGGCTGGCACGGCTCTCTGACCCGTGACGACACGCCGGCTAGCACTCGCGTCCCCACGCTCGCCGGCGTCCAGCTGCGCTGCGCCCACCTCATCCGCTCGCTGCGGGGGGTGCAGACCGCCGCGTTAGGCGCCGAGAAATAGGTCCGCCAGTGGATCGACCTGCTCCGCGAGGCCAACACCCACGTCGCCACCACCCGCGCTATCAGACACACCCACCTCCACCAGGCGACGATTAACGAACTGCGACGCAGTTGCGACCGGGACGTCCACATCGGCGACCGGGCGAACACGTCCAGAAGCTGAACCGAAGGGAGGAATTATCCCGGCCTGGACCTGGACCTGGACCGCCGCGTCGCCGCGAAGGCCGATCAGGTCTGGCTCCTCGCTACAATTTCAAGATCCTCTGGACGAACAACGTCTGACCTAGATCCGCCAGTAGCGCGGGCTTGCATGATCAAGACCGGGTGATCCTCCCTTTTCGGTTCTGTTGATGTTGTTTTCGGTGGCTGGGCACGGTGGCGGCCCGGCTGTCGTGCAGGGTGAGCGCCGAGTCCACGGCCCGGGGGCGTCTTCCGCGTGGGAACGGGCTGGTCAGACGGCCGCGGGCAGGGCGCGCAGCCGGGCGAGGGCGGTGGTCAGGTGCTGGTCGCGGCCAGGTGGCAGGCGCAGGATCAGTTGCCCTGCGTGGCGGACGACCCGACCGGGAACGGTGATCAGTTCGTGGCGGAGCCGGTCGCCGTGGGCTCGTCCCGCGCGCTGGTCGAACCCGGTCAGGGTCTGGAGTAGGCTGGATAGCCAGCCAGCGAGGATCGCCGCCCACATCCAGACGGTGTTGATGATCGGGTCGGCTGAGGGCAGGTGACGCAGGCCGGCGCCGAGTTTATGGTCCTTGATCTGGGTCTCGATGTCGGCGCGGCCGCGAAACCAGTGCTCGAGCGCGACGATGTCCGGCCCGTTGTCGGCGGGGATGTTCGTGACGATGAAGCTGACCGCCCAGGCATGGTCGGCGATCCCGTCGAGCGCGAGGGCGAGCTGGGCTTTCGGGATGGTGCGCCGCCGCCGTGAACGGGGATCAGCGGAGATCTCACTCGCCCGCACCTTCACCCGGCGGATGATCGTGTAGGTGCCGGGCGGCCAGCCCTTCGGAGCGTAGTCACTGGTGGCGACCTGGGCGCCGGTCATGTCCCGCGCGTCCGTCCAGCACGTCTCCTCGACAGCGGCGTAGGCACGCCAGAACGCGGAGTTAGGCGGCGCGGCGATCGCGAAGTCCACTCCCGTGGCCACGGCGGTGCGAGCGAGGTCGCCGGTGAAAAACCCCGAGTCCGCGCGCAGCAGCGGCGGCGCGCAGACCGCGGCGGGCAGGTTGCCCAGCGCCCGGGCCAGCACAACGGCGGCGCGCGGCCGGACGTCCTGATCCCCAGCCAGCAGGTCCGTGGCCAGGACCAGCCCGGTCCGCGCCCACGACGCCAGCAGCGGCCGGCCGGCCTTCTTCCCCTCGTAGGTATAGGCCACGCCACGTTTCCCGCGGCCGAAGACCTCGACGTCGGAGGAGTCCAGGATCGTCGGCCGGGCCCGTGACCAGCTCGGTCTGACGCTGGGCGGGCAGCCGCGCCAGCCACCGCGACGCGAGCACCCCGATCGTCGCCCACGCGGCCGGCCCGAACCTGCCCGCCAACCGGGCCGCCGTCCGTGACGGCGCGAACGGCACCCGGGCGAGCAGCCCACCCGCCTCGTCCAGACGCAGCCGGTCCAACCCGGACAGGCTCGCCTGCCCTGCCACCTGCGCCGTCGCCAGCCCGACCAGCAACTCCCCGGCCGCCAGCCCCCGGGCCCGCTGCTTGACCGGCCCGACCCGCTCGTCGAGCGCCTCAACGACCCCCAGCTGATCCACCAGCTCACTCGCCGCCGCTGGACGGTTGGGTGATCGCGCTAGGGTAACCGTCGGCGAGGCGTTCGCTGGGTGGCGACAAATTTGGCGGGATACGGTCGGGCGGGCCGCTCTGATGCAACTCGGGGGAATGAACTTTCTACTTACCGCGCTTCCCCTGGTGGTTATTCTCGACGCGCGACTGGCGGGTGCTAAAGGTGCCGTGATCGGTGCTCTTCTCTCGGTCGGAGGAATAGGCGGGATTGCCGGGGCTCTTCTCCTGTCGTGGTTGCGTGATAGATGGAACGATTGGATGATTATAATGGTCGCTTGCTGGATCTGGCCGGTGGCATTGGTTCCGATCTCGCTGAACTACTCTCCCTGGTTGATCGCACTCATGCTCCTGCTCGTCTCCGTCACGGTGGCACCCGTGCAGAGCATTATCTTCGGCTATCAGACTGCGAACACCCCGGACGGGTTGCAAGGCCGCGTGCACTCCGCAACTAACCTCGTTGCAAACGGACTGACACCGCTCGCACCGCTGGCCGTCGGATACCTGGCAACAGCCTGGGGTTTGTCGCCCCTCGGCATGGTTCTTGTCCTTGTGGCGGCACTTGTTGCGATTCACGCGAGTCTTTCGCGCCCTCTGCGAGAACTTAGATTCGCCACCGATGTGTAGCAATGGCTCGCTGTCGCTGCTAGAATAGAGGTCCATATTGCGCTACCGGTGATCTCAAGTGTACCGAGGTCGGAAGAGGTTTTGGGTGATGGAGTTGCTACGGTCTGGGATGGCTGTAGATCTGGGAAATCCGGTTAACGGTAGAAATTTTTCTCCGAGGAACTAGTGGGAGTAACTGATAATGAATGACGTTCCGGTAATTATTGTGACCGGTCCATCTGGAAGTGGAAAGACAACCACTTGCTGGGAAATCCGCGAGATTCTTCGTAACAAGGACATCCCGCACGCTCTAGTGGACCTCGACAATATTCGGTGGTGTCACGTACCCGGATCCAGGGACCGGTACAACAGGATGCTTGTGCTGAAGAACCTTTCTGCGCTGTGGCGGAATTTCCAGGAGGCGGGAGCAACTCATCTCGTGCTCAGCGGCGTCGTTGAGAACCACGCAGAGGTTGTGGAACTCGAAGGAGCTGTTCCCGGTGCCCGGGTACAGGTATTTCGGCTACATCTTGACGATAACGAGCTCGAGCGACGCATCCGCCAGCGTGAGCAGGGGCTCGGGCTTGATCGCAATCTAGCGCGGGCTCGGGAGCTTTCGGAGATCATGGACAGGAACAGCGTCGGTTCCCACGTTGTGAACGCAGGCCGTGAACTTACGGAGATCGCTGACGATATTGTCAGTTTGAGCGGCTGGCTTCGGTGACCTGCTGAAGACGGGTGATGCGTGTGTTTGGTCAGGAAAGCAGGCCTTGGACTACGCGCTCGACGGCCAGCGTCCATCCATATGTCGGTCAGTAGCGATCTGTGTTATTTTGGTAAGAGGAGTGGCCGGTGTGGGGTCGACGGTGCTGTCAATCAGCCCGTGGCCATGCATTTCCTATCAGAGCGGGCCGACCCAGTCGGCTTATTTAGTACTGAGGCGAAAATAACTCAGGGTGAGGCGTTCAGGTGACCTGGTGGCCGAGCTGTTGGATCTGATAGACGAGCTTGCTGGTGTGATGTTCGTGGTCCTGGCGGCGCTGGTGGAAGTCGGGCCGAGGTCGCGGAAGGTGGTCTGGTCGTGGAGGGGGTGCCAGGCGGTCACGAGCACGGCGTGGGAGACCGCGCGGAGAGCGCGTTTGCTGCCCCGCGGCGGGTAGCGATCCGTCGATAGTGCGCCGACGGGTTGAGGTCTTCGACTGGGACACGGAAGAGGTGGCTTCCCGAGTGCTCCGTGTAGCCACGTGTCGCCGTGGCGGGTGCGGCCGGAGTAGTGCTCGCCGGTCGAGTCGTTGTTTCCCGGACACAGCCCCGCCCACGAGGCCAGATGTCCGGCGGTGGGGAACCGGGTCATCTCCATTGGCCATCTCCCGCCATAGATTAGGCGGGACCTCAGGGGAGACCGGCCAGGCGAAGAAGAAACTGAGTCACATGCTCGCAGCAAAAGGAACGTGCAACTGGATGTGGCACTCATCGTCCGACTGCAACCCGGGATTAACGATGTCGACCAGACACCCCGGCACATTTTCACCCTTTACCGGATGGCCTCACCTCGGGGCCATGACGGACTGCAATGGTACTCGTGGGTGTCCTCGTTCCACCGCCGAAGCCGACCGAGCTGGAATAGGCTCTGATCATTGGCTCGACGTTCAAGTCCAAGTTCGCAGTCCGTCGCGCGGGATGTTCGTCACCATCGATGCCCATTGATCAAGCGTCCCAGTTATCGCTGAGGTAGCCGACGCCATCGCAGAGCCCGGCCGACGTCGGCGGGAGCAATGGTTGATGAGGCTATCCCAAGCCAATTTTATGATCTTGAAGCAGCGGCCGTCGTGTTCCACGGCCGCTGCTTCCTGCTGGTACAAGGATCATCCCAGCCGGTCGCCCAGTTTGGTAAGCGCTGCGCGCTTCTCGTCCAGGGAGACGTGCGCGTAGATCGTCATGGCGACGTCGATCGCGGAGTGCCCGGCGATGTCCCGGACGATGTGCGGGGGCACTCCCGCGTCGAGGAGCAGCGTCACGCAGGTGTGGCGCAGATCGTGCAGCCGCACGCCGTCGAGACCGACCCGGGCCGCAAGAGGCTTCCAGCTTCGGTGCAGGTTGTCCGGGGCGACCGGGGTACCGATGTGGGTCGTGAACACGAAGCCGCTGTCCACCCAGTCGCGGCCGGCGAGGGCACGCTCGTCGTTCTGGCGACGCCGGTGGCCCTGCAACGCGGTTGCGACAATGCCGATCAGGGGAAGGGTGCGTTCGGAGCTGCGCGTCTTGGGCTCCACGACCCGCAGCTCGCCGTCGATCCGCTGCAAGGAGTGGCGCACGATGAGTGTCTGCGCGTCGAAGTCGACGTCCTCCCAACGCAGACCGAGTAGCTCGCCCCTGCGGAGCCCGTAGTAGAGCGCCAGGACGTAGAGGGCGTGGAGCGGCTCGTCGGTAGCGGCCTTGAGCAGGTGCTTGGACTGGTCGACGCTCAGGCCTCGATGGATGGTGTACGAAGGTCCGGACATCTTGACGAGCTTGGCGACGTTCCGGCTGACCAGCTTCTCCCGGACCGCGGCGCCGAGAGCGTTGCGCAGGACGCTGTGGACCTGCTGGAGCAGACGCTTCGACGGGACGCGATGGCAGCATCGGCCGACGGCACAGCACCGCTGCTGTTTGGCCGGGCGGCGGGTGTCGTATCCATGCTGGCAGCACAGGCAGGTGTTCTCCACGCGCTTGAGGAACAGCCGGACGTCGGCCCCGGTGAGCTTGTTCAGCCGCTTCGTCCCGAGGTGCGGCACGAGGTAGGTGCGCACGATGACCTCGTAGCCCTGGAGGGTGCGGGGCCGGCACGCGGGTCCGGCGATCTCCGCCAGCCAGTAGGTGAGGAATCGCGCCATGGTCCACCCGGTAGCGTCCGCGGGGATGCCCTGGTCGGAACGGGCCTGCGCCGCGGTCAGCTTCGCGCGGACGTCATCCTGGGTCTTGCCGTACAGCCGACGACGCTGGCGCGTCCCGTCGGGCATCAGGACGTAGGCCGCGCCGACCCACAGGCCGTTCTTTCCCTGGTAGATGGATCCTTGTCCGTTGGCCCGGCGGGTCCTGAGGAGTGAATTGCTGGACCGCGGAGGGGCTGGTTCCGGGCATGCGGGAAGGCGCTGGGAGCCGGGCTTCCAACGCTGGTCTTATCGGTATTCGGTGCGCGTGCTGCGGGTGTTCCTTTCTGTCTGGGGTAGCGGCTATGCCGCTGGTGTGATGGTGACGGTGTAGCCGAGTTTCTCCAGTTCGCCGACGAGGTTCTTCCGGCGGCGTTCAGGGTCCCGGCGTCGGCGGGCATGCCAGTCTCCGCCGAGGTCCTGGTAGACGGTCTTGTTCGCGATGATGTGCCAGTAGGCGATGAGAATGTCGTGGCGGGTCGCGCCGATCGCTTTCAGGACACCGCGGCGGCCACGGACCTGGGCGTGGTGGGACGCCAGGTAGGTGTCCTTGCTCCGGGCGGCGGCGTGCGCGGCCTCGGTCAACGCGGTACGTAACCACTTGTTACCGTGTCGGGTCCGCCCGGACAGGCGTTTCCCTCCCGAGGTGTTGTTCCCCGGACAGATACCCGCCCAGGACGCGAGATGGCCGGCGGTGGGGAACCGGCTCATGTCCAGGCCGACCTCGGCGAGCAGCACGGTCGCGGTGACCTCACCGACCCCGGTGATCGTGCGGATCCGGTCGACCGTCTCCCGAAAAGGGGCGATCATCACCTCGATCCGGTGGTCGAGCTCGTCGATCTGCTCGTCACACAGGTCGATCCGGGCCAGGAGCTGCGCGGCGAGGAACCCGTGATGCCCGGAGCGGAACGTTCCCGCGAGTGCCTCCTGCAACTGTGGGATCTTGCTGCGGAGTCGGCCACGGGCCTGATCAGCGAGATATTCCAGGGACTGCTCTCCCTCGATCATCTTCTCCAGGATCGCACGGCCCGAGACCCCGAGTAGCTTGGAGGCGACGCTGGTGAGTTTCACGCCGGCGTCCTGCATCAGTTTCTCCAGCCGCTGGATCTCCCGGGTCTTCTCCTCGACCACGATCCGCCGGGCCCGGGTCAGGTCACGCAGGTCCCGCTGGGGTTTCGGCGGCACGAACGAGGCGCGTACCAGGCCGTGCGCGACGAGGTCCGAGATCCACGCCGCGTCCGCGACGTCTGTTTTTCGGCCTGGTACGTTGCGGACGTGGGTGGCGTTGAGGAGCCAGCACTCGAACCGGTCTTCCAGCAGGTGGAACACCGGCTTCCAGTAGACGCCTGTCGATTCCATCCCGACGATCGTCACCCGGCACTCGGTGAGCCAGTCCGCGAGTAGTCCGAGCGAGCCCCCGGTCGTGGTGAACGTCCGGACCTCGGTGACGGCTTTACCCGAACCGGTTTGGATGCGCACCGCCGCGGCGACCGTGTCCCGGTGCACGTCAAGGCCCGCGCACCGTGGGAATAACACCTGCATCTGCCAGCCCTCCATGGTCAGCAACCTGTAGGTGCTGTCCGGAGAGGCCCTGACCACAGGAAACTGAGGAACGCGCTCGTAGCAGCAGGAAAGAGTACCCCAGGACCTCCACCGCCATACTCTTGGACGGGCTCTGAGCACCAGAGAACGCCGACGTCGATCCGGACAGCATCGGAGATGCTGCACGGGACTCGGCGATACCGGGCCGAAACGGCCCACCGGCCAACATCAGGACCACAGGCGTCCCGCGGCCGGACTCAAATTCTCATACGAAAGGGTGGCGGCCACGCCGCCCTGGCTGCTCTTGGCGGTGGATTTGACCGACAGGCGGAAATGTTCGACGTCGGCGTTCGGCTGCGATATTTCGCAGGACTCTCCACGCAAATTCCTTTCCTCGACTATCTCGACGTTTTCGTCGAGGACTGTGTCGCCTCCTATGAGGCGCGGTGCCCAGAGCATCTGATGCCTCTTGTCGTACGCCAGCGGAAGGTCGTGCAGACCCTCATCGAGGGCTGGCAGACGTCCCGGGACCGAGTCCGGCTGCTGCGGGCCGCGGGGCGGCTGTCGGGGCTGGCCGGCTATATGGCGGTGAACCTCGGGGACTTCCCACTCGCGCGCGCCTACTGCGTGGAGGCGTTCACCCTTGCGGTGGCCGTCGAGGACAGCGATCTGGCGGCCTGGGTACGGGGCACCGAAAGCCTGTGCGCCTACTACGCCGGTGACTACCGGCTGGCGTTGGAACGGGCCCGAGAGGGGCAGATCCACGCCGCGGGCGGGCCGCAGGCGATCCGGCTGGCGATCAACGGCGAAGCCCGCGCCCTGGGCCAGCTCGGTGACCGCGACGGTGTGCGGGAAGCCGTCGGCCGCGCGTTCGACCTCGCCGAGGACGCCGAGCTACCCGAGGGCATGTCGCCGTGCATCTCCTTCGGCGCCTACAGCCTCGCGCGGATCGCGGCGAACGCCGCGACCGCCCACGTCGGCACCGGCGACACCGCCCTCGTCCAGAGCTACGCCCAGACCGCCAGCAGCATGCCGGGCGCCGACCGTTCCCGGTGGAGCGATGTCCTGATCACCCTCGATGTCGCCACCGCGCTGACGGCCGGCGCCGACCCCGACCCGGAACACAGCGCCGCGCTCGGCGTCGAGGCCCTCACCCGCGCCGGTGCCGCCCCGATCGAGTCGATCCGCCAACGCGGCCAGGAACTGGCCCGCCGCACCGCGCCCTGGCGGACCCTGCCCGCCGTCGCTGAACTCGCCGAGGTGACCCAGACGCTGCCCCGCGGCGCGTCACGGTGAGCGAGCACGATCCGGTCCACGACGACTGGGAACGCTTCCGAGTCCTACCCTCCATGACCGACCACTGGGATCGGCCCGGCTGGACCCCGGGCCGGAGCAGCTTCCACTGGTTCCTGACCTTCGACAGCGCCGCGCTACGCGACCTCGCCGCGACCTGCCAGCAGCAGCTGCACGACCTCGCCTGTCTCGACCCGGTACCCGCCGACGGGCTGCACCTCACCGTGCGCCGGCTCGCGTTCACCGACGAGATCGACCCCGCCACCCTCGCCGCGGTCACCCGCCGGGTCGCCGAACAGTGCGGTCACCAGCCGGCGTTCCGGCTGCGGGTCGGACCGCTGGCAGGATCGAACGGCGCGGTCCGCTTCACCGTCACCCCCTGGGAACCCTTGATCAGACTGCGGGACTCCCTGGACGACGTGTCCACCGCCTGCGGCCTGCCCGCCGTGAAACGGCGTTTCCGTCCGCACATCGGCATCGCCTACTGCAACCGCGACACGCCCGCGGAACCGATCATCCACCGGGTCGCGGGGCTGCGTGACCTGCCCCCCGCCGAGGTCTCCGTAGCCGATCTACGGTTGGTGCGGCTGTACCGCGAAGGCCGGACCTACCAGTGGGACACCGCGACCGTTGCCCCTCTGAGCGCCTGACACGTCTCGTCTGGTCGCCCGGGTCGGACGACGCGGCGGGGCTGCAACGAGGGTGCAGGCCGGTGGTTAGGGCCGGGTGAGGGCCAGCTGAGCGAGGCCGACCAGGACAGCAAAGATCTCGGCCAGATCTGCCGGCACCCGCTGGCTCGCATCCCCCGCAAGGAAGACCCGGACAATTCTGATCGCGGGCGGGGCTCGACGGTTCTCCCCAGCCCGGCGACGAGGTCTGCCCAGATCGGAGGAACTCCTCAAACCCGCGCAGGATGTCCACCCGGACTTGATTGGCTCTTGACGCTGCGTAGGAGGCGAGGTCCGCAGCAGGTGTACCCGCCGGTGTCTGCTGATTGAGGCTGCGCTGGAGCACACGGGTAGCGTGCGCGGCGCTGTCCAGGGCGTCCACGGCTTCGACGTGAACCTCATCCAGGAGGCCATGCAGCTCTGGGTCGTGGGCGAACGCGTCGAGGCGCAGCGTGCGGTAGGTGAGGAGGATCGCGCCCGGACAATCCGCGGGGCGTCGAGCATGAGCGTCCAGACGTTCAGGTGGCGGCGAGGTCGGATTCGCGGCGAGGAAGGCCACGGCGGTCGGGGCCAGGTCATCGACGGGCATGGTCGCGTCGATGACCTGGCCCCGACTCCCTTGTCCACCACTCGGCGCGCTTCCGTCGATGTCGTCGCTGGCAGGCCGAGTGACTCGACGGACGCGTGGACGGCCGGTATGAACGCCGAAATGGCGATTCCGCTAGTGAATGCCCTGGATGTTGAGGGTCGGCTGGTACTCCTCGATCAGCCGTCCTTCGGTGCGGTCCATCTGACGGCCGTCCCGACATCGGATCACCGTGACCCGCTGGACGCGGTAGCGCCTCGTCGAGTCGCTCATGTGCTGGCCGAGCCGGGCCAGGATGTTGGTCGACTTCCCCACGTAGAGCGGTCTGTCGGGGTCGGTCCCCCAAAGCAGGTAGACGAAGCAGCCGTGCGGGTTGAACTCCCTGTCCACGGCGGTGACGACCAGGTTCGCGAGCGCGTTGCGCACCCGTGACTCGACGACTCGAAGCACTCGCGTGTGGGCGCGCTCGGTGCGTTCTCGTCGTTCGGTCTCGACGGTGATGCGCAGCGCGGCCTCCTCCGCCAGCGCCTTGACAGCCACCAGCTCAGGTGCGATCGCGTCGAGTACGGCATCTGGGTCGGACACCAGTCCGTGCGCAGCAGCTCGCCGGATCGCGATCTTTATGCAGGTATGCGCGTCGCGAAGATCTCCGATCACGTCGTCCGACGATTGGCGTACAGGCGCAGCCAAGCCCTGATGCGTACAGGACATACCTGCCGTATCGGTCATTGCGCGACGTTAGTCCGGCGCACCGACAGATCCGCCCATCGCCACAGGAGTCGTCGGCATCTGCACCTGGCGGAGGAGATGGCCGCAGACCGTACGCTGGGCAGATGACCTTGAAAGCGCGTCTACGGGGCCGGGAGACCGACCTCGCCCTGCTCTCGCGGGTGCTGCCCACGGGTGACACTCAGGTCTCCTGCGACGAGGAGGGCTATTACCTCACCTCGACAGCGGTGGACCACCGGCCCGAGGACACGGACTTCTACGAGGCAGCGGCCGAGGTGCTCGCCTGGGTCAACGGCATCGGTTGGCTGAACGGCACCGACTTCCACGCCGTCGAGCTGACCGGGATGTACGACGACGGTGATCGACGTCACGCCGTCCTCACGCCTGAGACAATTAGGTGTACTACCCAATTCGGGAAGGTCGTTGTAGGAGGAGACGCGGTGGCCTCCGAGCCGCCACCGCCGCCAGGCCCGCCGCAGGCGGCTGCCGCGGCCCGCGGTCCGGCGCTCGCGGAGGCCCTGGCGATGCTCGGCCGGGCCACGCACCTTGGGTGGGTCGAGCTCTACAAGGTGTGGGAGATCGTGCAGGACGGCCGCGACCCGATTGCCCTCGGCTGGGTAACGAAAGCCGAGAAGCAGGCGTTCAAGCAGGCCGCGAACCATCCCGGTATCAGCGGACAGGCCGCACGGCACGCCAGGATGCCCGGCACCCCGAGCAAGACATCGGCCATGAGCCTCACCGAAGGACGAGCCCTCATACGACGAGTGATCCTCGCCTGGATCGCGGCGGAATCGATCTGACGCCGGCGGACTACGACTGGAGATGCCGGGGAGCAACGACAGCGGCGACGGCCATCGCCGCGTGGTCGCTGAGGCCCTCGTGGCGGGGGGCATGGAGGTAGTCGCACCGGGTCAGGTCGAGTCGGTCGTGGGTGAGGAAGGTGTGGTCGAAGCGGTAGCCGTTGCCGCCGCGGCCGTACCAGCTGTGGCCCGGGGTGGTGGGTTGCAGGGTGCGGTAGGCGTCGATGAGGCCGGTGTCGGTGAAGGAGCGGTAGAAGTCGTATTCCCAGCGGCCGAAGACTGGATAGTGCGGGACGTGGCCGGGTTCGACGACGTTGAGGTCGCCGGTGACCACGACGGGCCCGTCGAAGCCGGCAAGGACGTCGGGCAGGGCCCGGGTGACCGCGTGTTGGAAGGCGCGCTTGTTCTCGTTGCGGCGTGCGGCCGGTCCGCGGGACGGGACGTAGAGGCCGACCAGACGTAGGCGCTGTCCATCGATCCGCAGGTCCACGACGGGTGCGCGGTGGGCAAGAACGTCGATGCCCGTGGCCACAGGTTCGAGGGGCGCGTTGCGGGAGGCGATGACCGTGCTGTAGTCGGGCGCGCCCGGCCGTGGGGCGTGGATGTGGGCGTAGCCGTGCTGCGCGAGTGCGTCGAGCAGGGTGTGGCCGCCGGGTCCGTGGCCGACCTCGGTGAGCACGACGACGTCCGCGTCGGTCTGCTGTCCGAGCCAGGCGGCTTGGCGGCGGGCCCGGTCGGGTGCGGCGTGCTGGGCGTTGAAGGTGACCAGCCGCAGCTCGGTCGTGGCCGCGGGAGCGACCGGTGCGGGCGGGTTTGGGAACAGGGCCTGCTGGGGGTTCATGCGGGTGGCGCCGTTTCGTCGAGGAAGACCTCGCCAGCGGCGTCGAGGTCCTGCTGGAGCTGGCCGAGGGTGGCCCGGACGAAGGTGAGGTCGTCGGCGGACAGGGGTGTGTCGAGGGCGGTGAGGTTCTCGCGGATCTGGTCGGGGGTGGTGAAGCCGACGAGCACGGCCGCGTTGTCGGCGCGCTGAAGGCTGTAGGCCAGCACCACCCGGGCCAGGTCCTGAGTCGACGGGCCGAACCGGTCGCGCAGGGGCGCGAGCCCACGGTCGACGACCGCGAGTGCGTCAGGGGTGTACCAGCGTTTGCGTCGCCGGTGATCCCCGTCGCCGAAACGGGGTGGACGGCGCGGGTCGTATTTGCCGGTGAGCAGGCCCTGGCCGAGCGGCTTGTTGATCAGAATGCTGGTGTGATTTTCGGCGGCGAGGGTGAAGATGTCCTGTTCGCCGGCAGGTGCGGGCGGGGTCAGCGGGTTGTGGCGGACAGCGAGGAAGTCAGGACGGACGCGGTCGAACAGGGCCCGGAACCGGGCGTGTTTGTCCGGCCGGGCGGATCGTGGCTGGGTGAGCCGGTGAGGGGCGTAGCGGTGCGGGCCGCGCATGCCGACGCAGCGGACCAGGCCCTGGCGTTGAAAGTCACCCATCTGGGCGATCGCGTCGTCGAGGTAGCGGTCGTCGGGGCCGAACTCGCTGGTGTGGAAGAAGTAGATGTCGAGCCGGTCGGTGCGCAGGTTCTCCAGGCTGGTCTCCAGCTGGCGGCGCATCGCGGAGGGCTGGTAGGCGTGGGCGGCGGTCCCGGCGAAGTAACCGACCTTGGACGACAGCACGAGACTGTCCCGGTCGACCTGGGAGACGAGGTGGCCGAGGAGGCGTTCGGAGTGGCCGTGGCCGTAGACGTCGGCGGTGTCGAACAGGTTCGCGCCCAGGGTGTAGGCGAGTTCCAGTCCTGCGAGGGAGGCGCGGTCGTCGGCGGTGGACCAGCCCATCGGCAGGCCCAGGTTGTGGTCCGGTCCGCCGATGGCCCAGCAGCCGACGCCGACGGGGTGGACCGTCAGCCCGCCGGCGAGCGTCCGGGCGGTCAGAAGATTCGGTGCCGTCATCTCGTTCCCCTCGTTGTCCGCCGGCGATCTCTGGGATCGACCTGTGTGTGAACGCTGCTGGCTGTGACGTTAGGGTCACCGGCATGACGACTCCGGACCCTGCCACCCTGCTGGACCTGGATGCGATCAGGGCGAAGGGGTGGGCCGACCGTAGCGACTTCCCCGACGCCGAGTTCGACCGGGCCGCGGCGTTCTACGCGGCGATGCGCGCCCACGACGAGCGACTGCACGCGGTGCGCGCGCAGGCGTCGGACCTCATCGAGCGCTGGACCGGGCACCGGCCGCGGGACGTCGGCTCGTTCGGCACCCGGTTGAACCTGGAGACCTCGGATCTGGACCTGGGCATCGGCTACCCGGTGGAACGCCGTGCCGAGCTGATGGCCACGCTCGACGGGAACGCTCGTTTCCTCGGTGAGCGCTACACCAGCTTCTCCACCACCCGGCTGGTATTCACCTTCGCCGTGGACGACGTGGAGATCGACCTGAGCGCGCTCACGGTGGACGACTTCGCGGTCGCCTGCCGGATGCTCGACCAGATCGACACCGCGATGAGCCACGACGAGCGGGTCTGCCACACCTGGGTCAAGCACCTGCTGCGCGCGACCGGCCGGCTGGAGGACTACGCGGCGTGGAAGCTGGTGACCTACGCCCGGTTCTGCCCGGAGTTCAACTGGGTGCCGATCCCGGAGAAGACCGGCGGTTGACCGGCCGCGGGTCGGCGGGTCAGCTGGCACAGGAGTCCGCCGCGTTGATCAGCGTCCAGCCGCTGGCCGCCGACCACCGTCGGTACTCGACGGTGAGTAGCTCCGCGTGCTCACGGTCGAGAGCGGGCAGCAGGTCGTGCACGGTAGTCGCGAGCTCGCCCCGGAGCAGGGTGAGGCGCTTCTCAACCTGCTGCCAGATCCGGGCGTCCAGGGTCGCCTCGGCAGCCGGATCGTGGCAGAGCGGCTGGGCGTCGACTTCAATGATCAGGTCGCCGAGTACCGTGTAGCTGGCGTCCTTGAGGACGCTGCGGGCCTCGCGTACCTGGCGGCGTGGGTCGCCGTCGAGGACCTTCTCCAGCGACTTGAAGGTGTAGTCGAGGGCGAAGTGCCGGTCGACCCAGCGCTGAGCCCAGCCGGCAACGGCCCCGATTCGCCAGTCGGCGTAGCGGGCCTCCACCCGGCCCATGCTCGGCGTCACCGCACCGGCGAGGCCGGCGTGCTGGACTTGGCGGGTGTAGGCGGCACCGATCAGGCATTCCATGCCGACCAGCAGGTAGGAGATCCCCTGGTAGAACGGCCTGCCCACGCTGGCCGTCGCGACAAAGCTGCTGTCCCTCACGCCGCGCGCGACCTCGGCGGCGGGAAGGTCCGGTCGTGGGGCCAGGAGCAGGTCGGTGCGGCCCTGGAACGCGTGGGTGGCTTTCAGCTCGTCGAGGGTCATCAGCGGGTCGAAGGTGATGTAGGTGAACCGGGTCGGCACGCCGAGCGTGGACAGGGTCCGGACCGCCAGCACGTTCTGCTCGCCGGTTGTCCCCTTCGCGAACCGGTCCAGGACGCTGTCCACCCCGGACTCGACACCGAACAGCATCCGCCGCAACCCCCAGGCGACCAGCATCCGCCACATCTCGGCGCGCTCGACATGCCAACCGAGGTCCCGGCCCGGGTCGACGACCTGGTCGACGCGGCAGCTGGACTCCCAGCCGAAGCCCGCCCCGCGCAGCAGACCGGCCAGCCGCAGCGCCCGGCCCGGGGCATCAGGGCCGCGGCCGAGGAACTCCTCGTCGACCAGGTACAACGTCCGCGACACCTGCGGGTAGCGGTCGAAGACCGCCGCCAGCTCGCCCAGCAGCCACGGCAGCTGGCCCGTACCGGCCCCCGCCCAGCTGCCCTTGTGGTCACGCGGGCAGAACGAGCAGTAGCTGGTGCAGCCCCGGCTGGTCTCCAGCTGCGCGACACCGTGGTGATCGAACGTCGCCGGCCGCAGATCGAGCTCGGGAACGACATCCGCTGTCACATCCCGGGTGACGGGCTTCGCGGTCCTCCGCCGCCCGACCGTCAGCCCACCCCCACGCGGTGCTCCGATGAATCCCAGACCGGGAACCTCGTCGAGGGTGCGGTCGCCGTGCCAGTGCGCCAGCAGCGCGCTGATCGTGGCCTCCCCGCCCGCTCGGGCGACCAGCAGCGCCGGGAACCGGTCGAGCAGGACCCGTTCGACCCGTGCGGCAAGGCTGCCGCCGACGACGATCAGCGGCAGATCATTCTGGGCGTAGATCGATTCCAGTAGCTGGATGAGCAGGTCGTACTGGCCGAAGGTCGCCGACACCCCGAGAACGTCTGGCCGGTCCGCCTCGACACGGGCTACCAGCCCGTCAAGGGTGAGTCCGAGCTGCATGTCGGCCAGGGTCACCGTGCCTAGCAGTGTCTCGCGGGCCGCGCGCGCCACTGTGCTGATCCCCAGCGGGAACCGCGGCAGCGGGAACGTCTCCGGGTGATACAGCGCCGCCAGCAGCACGCCGGGCCGCGACAATCGATCCACCCCCGGCTCGTGCACGTCGGCCAACGACAGCCAGGACGCCGGCTCGTCGAGCACCACCGTGTCCCGGGCCCACGCCGGCCAGGCCCGTGAATCGTGCGGTTGACCCGACAGGTCCGCCACCACCCACCGGCCCTCACCGCACTCGACGAAGACCAGACGGCGATCGAGCGTGCCCGCGACCCGAACCCGTCTCACCCCGGCGCACTGCTGCTCCACCCACCTGCGAAGCGCCAGTGGATCGAGCAGCAGCTCGCTGTGATCGGGTGGGCCGGCAGCCGGATTGGCGCCGGCGAGGCGTACAGCGGTGATCAGACGGGCGAGGGGCTCAGGGGGATGCTCCACGGCGATGCCTTCCGGACGGACGGTGCTCCACCGCCGTACGGATGGCCCCGGATTGGACCGGCTTCGGCGGTGTGCGTGTAGCACCTGTCACTTTCCGCGACATCACACCCGATGGTCATTCCCTGGAACGCGAACAAATAGTTCCCCACCACACGGGGCCGCTACCTGCATAGATAGGGCCTACAGCCCCCAGAACTTCGGCCGCAGTGTCGACTTCATGTCGAACCCGGCCGGACGTTCTTGATCGTCGTCGCGAACGCATGGGCAGCCGACGAAGCAGGCTGGCGCCCGGTTCACAGATCTGCCCTCTGCCTGGCCATGCATAAGGCGTCCATGCCGCGCGACATGGCTTGCTAGGCGTCGGTAGATGTCCATCCCGAGGCGGCGAAGTTCTGTCGCTTCCGGTACAGCTCGACACCTATCCGCGTGTAGGGGTAGGTGTTGTCGGGCAAGGCGTCGAGCGGGAACCAGCCGAGGCGGGCGCATTTGTGCGGCTCGGCGTTGACCGGCTCGCCCTCCCACGACTGCGCGTGGAAGAACAGCCCGAGCCGGCCCTCGCCGTGCTCGTTGCGGAAGTGCACGGTCGAGGCGAGCGACAGCGCCCTACGGTCCAGGTGAAGGCCGATCTCCTCGCGAGCCTCGCGGCAGAGCGCGGCGGCGACGTCCTCGCCATCTTCCAGCTTGCCCGACGGGCAATTCCACCAATTGTCCGCAAAACCGGTACCGGACCGCAAAGCCAGCAGAACCGCGCCGTCTCGGATGAGCAGGAGCATGACGTCGATGACACTGGCATACGCCATGGAGGGCAGTCTCCCAGACACGTTGGTCAGCGGGCTGTCGGGTCGAGGCCGAGGGCGGTGAGCTGCTCGGCGATCCAGCCGACCCGCTGGCCGGTGGACATGTTCGGCGGGATGTCGTAAATGTTCTGCCCGACGGTGGCGCAGATGCTGCGCACAACCCGGTCGGCGGCGGGTTGGATGTCGAGAACTTTGGAACGGTAGGGGTCGCCGATCTGGTGCTGGTCGAAGCGGTCGCAGCAGTAGTACACGGCGTCGTAGACATGCGCCCAAGCCCGGCAGAACGTCTCCATCGCGTGCAGCACGGGGGCGTGGGGCCCGTCGGGGCCGCCGGGCAGGACGAGCCAAGCGTAGGCGAGGACGTTCGCGACAGTCTTGTCACAGATGATCATCCTGTGCTGTCGGGCGGTACGCAGCTGGTTGGTCAGCTGAGCGGCGAACAGATCGACTTCGGTCTCCAGGTCGAACTCGCCGCGGCCATGCACGACGATCTCCTCGATGAACGGGCTGTTGCGCGCAGGTTCGGGGACGCAGGCGACATGCACGCCGCGTTCCCGGTAGTACGCGGCGAGGGCGTGGGTGAGTGTCGTCTTCCCGGAGGCGTGGGTGCCCTCGACGGCGATGACGAGGCAGTTTCGCAGCATCAGCGGGCTCCTTCCGCGGTCAGTGTGTGGTCGTCGTGGCAGGGCGGCGTGGCGGGGTGGGATGAGGGCTGTGCTGGTGGGGTCGTCATGGGCGCTACCGCCGTCTGGTCCCAGGCGGCGGCCTCGACGATCGTGTCGAGATGGAGCCGGTCCCATTGGTAGTGGCCGGCGCTGCGCGCCGCGAGGAGCGCGATCCCCAGCGCTCGGAGAATGACCTGCCGAAGGGTCTGCGGCGCGGTGGCGGAGGTCATGGGTGCCGCCGAGGCAGGGCCGGCGGCTGGGTCCGAGTCGGTGGGCAGACCGTGAAGGTGGACGGCGGCACACACCTTGTGCAGCGCGGGCGGTGTAGGGCCGTATGCCGTGTCGCAGAGGCGAGCGAGACCGGGCTGCGCGTTCTGAGCCGGCCAGGCGGCGGCGAGGGCGGTGATTCCCCGTGTGGGTGCGTCGGCGGTGGCGAGTGTCGCCAGAGTGTCGGCGAGCCGGTGGCCGGCGAGGATCGCCGCCCGGCGTCGCCCCTGCACCAGCAGGGCATCGAGCCTGGCCGCAACGCTCGGGGTCTCCGCCGGTTGCTCGGCCGCGAGGGCGTGGAAGCCGAACCGCAGCGTCGTGTCGGTCACCGTCAGGGTGCGTCCCCGCGGCAGCCGCAGGTAGACCGCTGCGATGGCGTCCGGCGCCGCAGCGCGGGTCGAGACGGTGAATGCGGCCAACAACGGAGTGCGTTCGACGAAAGGCCGCCGTGCGGCGCCGAACGGCGTGTCGGCCCAGCCCAGGTTCGTCCCCTCACGCATGGCTGATGCGCAGCGACGGATGGTCGGCCGGCGGTTGCTCGGCGCGGGTGAGAGTGCGGATCGAGCACCCCAGGTATTTGGCGTAATGATTGCGTCGAAAGCGGTACCGTGCCCAGATCGCGGTGATCGACTCGAACCGCAGGTTGCCCAGCGGTTCGAGGAGGTCGGGGGCGTCGTAGACCGGCCAGGCACTCGCCAACCCACGCGGGCTGACCACGATCATGTGGCCTTCGGTGTCCGGGGTCCAAGCTGTCAGCCGCAGTGCCGGCCGCCAGTCGTGCACCGTCCGCAACTCGGCCAGCCGGTCGAACGTCGCCGCGGCCTCCTCCACGGAGATGAACTCGTTGTCCGCGAGGTCGAGCGCGTTGCCTTTCTTCAACGGCATGATCAGCTTGAGTTTCCCGGCGTCCAGCAGATCAGCGATCTGGTAGGTGAACGGCAACACTGGCACCGTCGAGCGGTAGACCACCGCCGACAGCGACAGCGGCAGACCCGCGTCTTGGAACGCCCGTACCCCGGCCATCACCGCGTCGTAGTCTCCCCGGACCCGGTTCGTCGTCGCCCGAGGCCCTTCCAACCCGACGTTGACGAACGCGATCTTGCCGGACAGGCGTGCCGCGTGCTGAAGGCCACGGGTCGCGTTGGTCGGCACGCCGATCACCGTTCCTGTGAACATGTCGACGATGTCGACGAAGTCCCGGCGCAGCAGCGGCTCACCGCCGGACAAGAACACCCGGGGCACCCCAGCCAGGTTGTCCCGCACCTGCTCCAAGACAGCCAGCGTCGGGTCGGGCTCCTGCAACGTCTCGGAGCAGAACGAGCAGTCGAAATTGCACCGCTTCGTGACCTGAAGGATCACCGACAGTGGACCGGTCGCCGCTGAGGCGACCTCCTCCAGGTCTGATGACGGAGCGAGGTTGAAGTGGTGGCCCGCGGTGAAGACCACAGGTTCATCAGTACGGGAACGCCCCTCGTCGCAGGCGGACCGCCTCGCGGGATCGGCGGCAGCCACAGATGGGGAAGACGTGATCATCAGGTCCTTCTCGACGTAGGCACGTACGGCGGTGGGCCAGCTGACCGCCGTCTTTGTGACGGCGAGCTGCCGTGCCGACGCTGAACGCCTCCAGCGTCCCAAGCGACCCACACGGTGGTCATTCCCTGCGGAGCGAACATCTGATTCGGGGGGCGCGTGGTCGCTGACCTGTGCGAAAGCGATCCGGCGAGTCCTTTTGTTCGTCGCGGACGCGGCGATTCGTTCGTGTCCTCGTGGGAGCTCGTAGTGCTGCCTGTCGCGGGGCCGGGTGCTGGCCTGTGCAGGGTCGACGTCACACGGAAGACGTGTTCGTCGCCGGTCGCGGCTTCGTCCGGCTCACCGAGGTCTGCCAGGACCCCTGCCATCAGCGCCTGGAAGTAGCCATAGTCTCGAAGGGAAAATTCTGCGGGCCACAGCTCCCATTGGAAGATCGACAAGGCCCGGTCGGGCTGCCCAGAGGCCGCGTAGCACAGCGCGGTCTGGAGCATCAGCAAGACCGGGCTGTAGTGCGGCGACATGTCCTGCTCGTCATGCTCGCGCACGCTGGCCGCGAGCAGGTCGCGCGCCTCGTTCAGCTTCCGTTCGACGGCCGCGAGATCCCGTGTCGTCAGGGCGTGACCGCGGGCTTCCTGCTGCGCGGCTTCCGAAATGCCAGCCGGGGTATTCGCCGTGCTGCTTGTCCGAGCAAGGCCAGGATTACCGTTGTCGCTGTCGTGCTGCCCCGGTGGGCCAGATGACCTGGACGGCGCGTTCGTTCGCCTGGGCGCGAGCGACGACGGCGGCTGTGCCGCCCTGGTCGGCGGCGGCCTGGCCGTCCCAGACCGCGATGAGTAGATCGACGGTGTCGAGGAGCGCCTCGTTCGCCGCCTCGTACGCGGCCCGATCGGAGACCTCGTGCGGCAGGACCCGCACGGTGGCGGCCCGGCGGACGAGGTCGTCGAACAGCGGGGCGTGGTCGGGTTTGACCTTCCTTGCGCGGTAGTCGGCGGCAGGGATGATCACTTCGAGTGTGCCGCCGAGTTCCAGGACGACGTCGGCGAAGATGCTGTCGGCGCCGGCCGCGATGCAGCTGACGCCGGTCAGGTCTGGCGCGTACGGCAGGAGAGCCGCGGTGAGAGCCGCCCGGACGAGGGGGACGGTCGCGGGGGTGAGGTTCATGTGGCCGGTGACGCCGATGCGGGTCAAGTCCTGACCTTCCTCACGTTTCATATCCGGGCCGCCGTGTCTTCGGCGCGAAGCATGGGTTTGATCCTCCCGCACAGCTCGGCGATGGGGCGGGCGGATGTTCTGGTTTCGGCGTGCCGATAGAACTGGCCGAGTTTGACCTGGACGCGGCTGGACCGGGTCTGCTCGACCGTTGTCACGGCGGCGTGACCCAGCCGTGCCGCCTCGTCGAATTCGCCCTGTACCAGTCGGATCTCGGCGTGCCCAAGCTGATCAAGAGCGGTACTGCGGACACTGCCGACGCCCCGAGCCCGGACGGCCTGGCTCAACCAGGTGGCTGCCTCCTCGGCATACTCGGGCGCCTGGTGCGCGATGTCGAGGAGACGACCCCCGGTGACGCCGGCCAGTTCCGCCTGGTCGAAGTAAGAGATCCAGTGCGGTTCAACGGCCGGGTCGACGTCGCGGAAGGCGTCCTGCGCCCGGCCTGTCGCGCGCCGGAAGGCGGAGAGCCGACCTTGCTGGGCGTAGGCCCATGCCTCGCGCGTGAACAGCATCGCACGCACCGCCGGGGTCGCCCGAGCGCCTGCGACGTCCTGCGCGAGTCGGACGAGCTCAAGTCCTTCGGTCGTCCGGTCGAGATAGAACTGCTGCCGCGCCATGCCGGCGAGGATGTTCGCGCAGAACACGGGATCGTCAGCCGCCTTGGCTGCTCGAAGAGCGAGCAGGTAGTAGCGCTGCGCTATCCCTCCCTGGCCCGAGTCCCAGGACATCGTCGCGGCGGTCTCAGCAAGATCGGCCATCACACCGTGCAGCCGCCGGGTCAGATCCTGTGGATGGGAGAAGTTGCGAAGCTCATCCGCGATCTCAGCGAGCTGACCCACAACCGCTTTCCGGCGAAGGCCACCGCCGAACTGGTTGTCCCAGGCTCGGAAGGTTCGCGCGGCCAGCTCGATCTGCTCGATCTCCTCATCGCCGACGCCTGCGGTGCGACGCTGCCCGGCGGGCGGCTCGATGGCATGTAGCCAGCGCTCCGCCCCCTCAAGCAGAGCAGCGCCGACGATCACGTCCGCCATCGCGCGAGCCGCCTCGCGGCGATCAAGGGAGAGATCATCTCTGGCGATCTTATTCACCGCCTCTGTCGTCGATACCGTTTCCCATCCCATGAAATCTGTCGTTGCCTCGGGAAGGCGGCCGATGGGACTCGTGCACAGTTCCACCAGCGATCGAGTTTCCCGGGCGGTGGGCTCCGCCATGGCGCCGGCATCGGTTCTGTCGCTCTGGCGCCTCGTCTGTCCCGACAGTTCCACCGGCTGCGGCCGTGCGGTTTTCGACGTCTTGTCGATGAGGAGCAGGTCGGCGGGGTCGAAATGTTCGCGGTCGTCAAGGTCGATCAGGTTGTGGATGCTGGTGTCGTAGACCTCGGCGAGCAGGGCGAGGATCTGGGGGTGGGCCGGCGGCGGTTGTTCGGCAGTGGCCAGTTCTCCAGTTCCGACAGCTTCGGTGCGGTCATGGGCGCGGCGCCGTGGGGGTCGAGGCCGACGTGGACGGCGTGGGTGTTGATGTGGTTGGCGGCCTGCTGCTGGGTCCAGCCGTGCGCGACGCGGTGGGCAGCGCGTGGGCGCAGCCGGTAGCGCCGGCCGAACTCGATCGCGATCTCGTCGTGGCTCATCCCGACCGCGCGCATCCGCGCCCGCAACTCGTCCTGTTCAACACGCTGACTGGGTCTGGGCATGAGACAGCCTCCTTCCATCGGGACTTGGGCGCCGCCGTCCAGAATGATGCGCGGGTCGAGGCGCAGCAGCGTCGTGGGATAGGCGCATGGTCACGATGGGTCCTCTGGCGCGGAGATCTCACCGGCGGGCCGACGCGCTGGCAGGGAATTGAGAACGGGACGCCAGGCGAAGGAGGTGGTGCCGTCGGGGGGCCCGATCGCGTTGGTCGGCAGGACGGTGAAGCCGTAGGTGGTCAGGTCGCGTAGGGCTCGGGCGAAGGCCGGGTGGGCGGCGAGGGTGGGTTTGACATAGGGGGCGATGACGACGGGCAGCCCGAGCCCGATTGTTTCGTTCATGACGCCGAGCGCCGCGTTGTCGTTGATCCCGGCGGCGCACTTGTTGATCGTGTTGAAGGTCGCAGGGACAACCACCACGGCGTCCGCGGGCGGCAGGCGAGGCTCGTCCGGCCGCCGGGGCCGTGAGCGGACCGGGTGACCGGTCAACTCTTCCAGAGCGTGCACGTCCAGCCAGGTCGTGGCGACCGGCGTCGGCACAAGGCAGACTGCCCAACCATCCGTGTGGACGTGGCGGATCAGCTCGTCGACCTGCGCGGCGGGTGGGGCCGCGCAGACCACCAGATGCAGCATTGGTCGTCCACCGATCACGTTGCGACTCCGGCCTGCTCCGCGACACTCCGTAGGACCGAGACGGTGGAGCCGCGGGCACGGCCGAGCAGTGTCGCCAGCACAGCCCGAGCTGTCGGATCAACCCTCAGCAGCTGCGGCGCCCGGCGGGCGACGTCAAGGATGTGCACCGCCGCGATGGCATCCTCGCCCAGGCGGGCATGCCCGTCGGAAAGATCTACGTGCAGACGTGCGCGCCTGCCGGCCAGCGGGGGTGGCAGCAGACGTGTGTCGATCTGCTCGCCGACGCCGACCGCCTCTGTCGGATCGTCCAGTACCAGGGTGGCGGTAAGGGTGTGGATCGCGACGTTCGTCGGCCCGAACGCCGACCACAGCCGGTTGTCGTCCCGGCCAAGCGCGTCAGCCTGCTCGGCCGCGGCGGTGAGCCGGCGGCGGCCTTCCGTCCGTTCGCCTCGGCGGATCGAGGTCATTGCCGCGAGCAGAAGAAGAGCGCCCCGCGCGGACGAGAGGTCGCGGTGGTCCTCGTCGCCTGGTCGCTGGTTCAGGGAGTCGAGGGCGCTGACCGCGACCCGTTCGGCGTCGGCCAGCCGTCCCGTGTCGTGGAAGACGCAGGCGATCTGTCTGCGCGCTGTCGCCAGCAGCGCTGGCGCGTCGGCAGCGAGCGCCGCGTGTTGGCCACGGTCTGCGGCCAGCCAGGCGAGATCGTGGTCGCCGGTCTTGGTCGCGAGCTTGGCGGCAGCGATGTACGCGACGGCCTGCGTCCGCCGGATCGCGCGGTGGTTCACGCCAGTCGGCGGATCGACCGTGAGTGTCTCGATGCCCCGCACCACCGCGGGGAGAAGTCTCGCCGTGCCTGCGTAGTCGGCCCGCCGGTAGCGGTCGTGGCACTCCCGCGTGCGAGTGTCAAGGTCGGCAGGGCCCGCGAATGAGGCCGGGCCGGGATCGCTGGACCACTCCGCCGGTGCCGTGATGGCTTCTCGCAGATCAGCGAGAAGATCGTCCGCGGCCGGGAACACGGTCGACCGGACGCTCACGGACGGGGACGGCGCGGCCGGCTGTCGGGGCAGCACCACGGCAACGCCCAAGGCTGACGCCGCGAGCAGGAACTGCTGCCGATTCGGCGTATCCACCCATCGGCGTGACCTCCGAGCCTGCCGACTGCGCTTGTGGGAGCGAACCGATAGCGCTCGCCGGCACGTCCCTCTCAGGGATCGTGGTGATGAGCAGCAGATCAGCAGGAGGCATCTGTTCGCGGTCATCAAGGTCGATCAAACCGTGGATGCTGGTGTCGTAGACCTCGGCGAGCAGGGCGAGGATCTGGGGGGTGGGCCGGCGGCGGTTGTTCGGCAGCGGCCAGTTCTCCAGCTCCGACAGCTTCGGGCCGGTCATGGGTGCGGCGCCGTCCGGGTCGAGGCCGACGCGGGCGGCGTGGGTGTTGATGTGGTTGGCGGCCTGCGTCTGGGTCCAGCCGCGGGCGTGGCGGTGGGCGGCACGGGGCCGCAACTTGTAGCGGCGGGCGAACTCGACAGCGATCTCGTCGTGGGACATACCCACCGCGCGCATCCGGGCCCGCAACTCCTCCTGCTCCACCCGCCGGCTGAGCTTGCTCATGACGCCACCGCACATCCTCTCCGGACGTGAACGCTGATCGCTGCGCCCTATATCCGTAGCACGAATCCATGTCAGGGTAGTCAAACAGTTACGGTTCGCGCGGCCCGGGTGCTCACCCCAGAGGCATGTGGGACATACCGGCGTGCCGTCCAGGGGCGCAGGAGGGCGGATCGGTGATGGCCCGAAGAGGGCTGTCGCGACGGAGGCGAAGGTGTGGCCGTACCCGTCGGGCTTCGGCGTCCGCTGCTCGCGGCGTCGCTATATCCGTCTCGAAGTTCGCTCAAGCGCTGGCGCCAGTACGCGATCTGGGAGCTGCCGGGATCGGGATGATCACTTCCTGGCGGTCGGAGGGGTGCGCTACGAGCGGCTGGGTTGCGGGGCTCCGGCAGCGGCCAGCAAGGTCGCTTGTGCCGTGGCTCGGCAGGCGACAATGATCGCGATCGCGTTGGTAGCGGGGCCGGCTGGTCAGAAGTGGGATGTCCAGGGATGGGCCACCTTTGTGATCGGTGTTCCGGGTGTGGATGTGTTCGCCCTGGGCATCCGGCGAGGGCGCGGCCGTCAGGTCCGTGTCCGTGGGCGCCGAGTTTGGTAGGCGAGGGAACGGCGGTGGCTCAAGCGAGCTGGCTTGCTACGGCGGACGTGCGTGGCGCAGCGCCGGCCGCCGGCGGTGGCAGCGGGACCCAACGGGAGGCACCGAACAGATCTACATGATCGCGCCGAATAGGAGCACCCATGCGGCGGTGTTTTCGCAGGTCATCCCTCTTCTGGTAGGTGAACAAAATGTTCGTGGTGGAGGGAATGACTCGCCCCCCGGACGTCGGTCATCGTGGTGATGCGCCACCCACCTCCATATAACGATCTTGCTTATGGCGCTCGGGCGAAGGGGGCATTCATCCCGATTCACCTCATTTAGAAGATCTTGAACGTCAGGAGAGTCTGCCCCATGTGTGCGGCAGACCGTACACATCGGAAGGAGCCGCTCGGTGTGGGTGCCGACGCCAAAGGCGGTGAGAGTCACCTTCATGATCATAGGAATCAACTGCCGACGGCGAGAAATTGTACTTTTCGTTTCCAACGAAGGTCGTCTGACGACTTTCTGAAGGGGGTGGCACATGGAATACCGGATCGGTAAGCGTTTCTCCTTCGACGCGGCCCACCACCTTGAGGGGCTCGCGTCAGGGCACAAGTGTTCCCGTGTGCACGGGCACACCTACACCGTCGAGGTCGTGCTCACCGCAGACCGTCTCAGTGGGCCCGGATTCGTGACCGACTTCGGCGACCTGGCGCCGTTCAGCGACTTCCTGGACAAGCACTTCGACCACCGCGACTTGAACGAGGTGCTGGACGTCCCACCGACCAGCGAGCTGGTGGCAACCCACCTGGCTCACTGGTTCATCGACAACCTGGAGCCGCTGATCCCGGGCAGGCTCGTGTCGATGCGCGTCGCGGAGACGCCTGGGAGCTGGGCCGAATACACCCCTCCCGGGCGTCACTGATGATCCCGACGGTGCAATCCGCAGCGCCGCCTCGGGACATCCTGGTCAGCGAATGTTTCGGACCCACCTTCCAAGGTGAAGGCGCCTCCTCCGGCCGGCTGGCGCTGTTCCTCCGTCTCGCCACCTGCAACCTGTGCTGCGGCTGGTGTGACACGCCTTTCACCTGGGACTGGAGCCGCTTCGACCGCAGCGCCGAGACCAGACACGCCCGCGCGGCCGACCTCGTCAACTGGGCGACGAGCTCCGCGGCGACGCTCGTCGTAATCACCGGGGGAGAGCCGCTGCTTCAGCGGGACTCCCTCGCAGACCTGGTGGCCTCGTTGGCGGCTGCGGGTAAACGTGTGGAGATCGAGACGAACGGCACGCTCGTTCCCGGCCCCGCGTTGGCCGCATCCACCGCCCAGTTCAACGTGGGGATCAAACTAGCGAACAGCGGGATGCAGGAGGGCCGACGGGTCCGACCGGACGTCATCCGAACGTTTGCCGAGACGGCGGCCTGCGTGTGGAAGTTCGTTGTCCGGGACCTCGCCGATCTGGATGAGATCTCCGCTCTGGAGGCCCGGTTCGGCCTTGCGCCGATCTGGGTGATGCCCGAGGGCACCGACACAGAGTCGACGCTCACCGTCATGAGATCGCTCGGCGACGAGGTGCTGGCACGCGGGTGGAACCTGACGCCTCGTCTGCACATCCTCCTGTGGGGAGATGCCCGTGGACGCTGATCTACTCACCTGGCATGACATCGCCGGGATCACCGAGGCGCTGGCCGCCGCGGTGATCGCTGACGGGGTCCCGGATGTGGTCGTGGGCATCCTGCGAGGCGGGATGGTCCCGGCGGTGCTGCTCGCTCACCATCTCGGTGTCCGGGATGTACGCGCCCTGACGATCACTCACACTCAGTCGGATGGCGTGAACGCGCCGAAGGTCGAACGGCCCGTCCTCACGAACCCAGACTCCGTCGGCCGCCTCGACGATCGGGACGTTCTCCTCGTTGATGACGTGGTGGGCAGTGGTGGCACGCTCGATGCCGCCCGCAGCCACCTGGCCCACAACCACCCTGGCAGCGTGCGTACCGCCGTGTGCCTCCAGAACTTGGCGAACTGGCCGGCCACACGCGGTCCCACGAGCGGTAATTGGCGTATTGCGACCTACATCGGACGTGAGGTCCGGCGGTGGGTCGTCTTTCCGTGGGAGCGGCCATGACAGCGGTCGCGTTCTGCCTGCTGACCTACCGGCCCAATCATCCCTCCGGTATCGAGCGAAGCATCGCCGCGTTGACGGCCGGATTGCGAAGCCTCGGCCACAGCGTCGTGGTCATCGCTGGTGGCCCCGCGGAGCCGGGAGACGAGGCCGAGCCGGGGCTGGTCCGCCTGGAGTCGGTGCGGTTGCCGCGGCCGGCGCTCAACGCCGACGTGCTCGCCGCGCTCGCCGAGGCCGGACCCGTCGTGGCCGAGGTGTCGCGCGTGCTGCGCGAGCGCCGGATCGAGGTCGTGTGCTGGGGCGCGCCTGTCTGGGGGCTGGGTTACCTGAACCCAGCGCCGCGCGGGGTACGGACGGCGCTGATGATGCACAACAAGATCCGGCCCGGATCGGCGGAAACGTGGAGGACCGCGATGGCCGCCGCCGACGTGGTCCTGCCCGCGAGCCCCTATCTCGTGGACGCGGCGGCGCAGGATGGCTGGGACACCAGCGCCTGGCGGGTGGTGCCCAACGGGGTTCTCACCCTTCCGCAGCCACCAGACCGCGAGCAGCGGGAGCGGCTGCGCCAGTCGGGCCCGCTGCGGGTCGTCTCCCGGGTCGCGCCCGTCAAGGGGCAGGCCCCGTTTTTGGCGGCCATGCCGCCGCAGTGGGATCGCCGAGTGGAGATCGTGCTCGCCGAGGCCGACTTCGAGTTCGAGGCCGGCGAGCAGGCCGCGGCGCTGGCCGCGTGCCGTGAGCAGGCGGCGCGACGTCCCGACGTTGTCCAGCTCCTGCCAGCGCTGGGGTGGTGGGAGGTGCCCTCGTTCTTCGCCGGCGCGGCGGCCACGGTCATCTCGTCCCTGGAACCGGAGACGTTCAGCCACACGGCTGCCGAGGCGCTGTCCGCCGGTACCCCGGTGATCACCTTTGGGCATGGCTACGTTCCCACGCTGATCGGTCCGGCAGGACGGGTGGTGTCGCTGAGGTCGGGCTTCCCCGCCGTCTGGGACGCGCTCGACGACCTGCTGGCCAACGCCGAGGATTACCACGCCGCCAGCCGATCGGCACCCGCGCGGCTCGCCGCCCACACACCCGAGAAGGCAGCCGAAGCGTTCCTCGCCGCAACGGCCGCCGCCCCCGCTTGACCTGACGACCCGGATCTTCCCGGCTCTGGAACTCCGCCGTACGGGTTGTCCGTACGGCCCCGTCGCACCCCTTCCACGGACAAGAGGAGGGCCTCTGTGTTCGGGCTACATCCCGGAGATCGGGTGCTGGTGGTCGGTGCCCATCCGGACGATGAAACCGTCGGCATGGCCGGCACGATCGCCGCGATGACCGGCTACGGCATCCAGGTCGACGCGCTCGCCGTCGCCTGCGTGACCGCGCCGATGTTCGGCGGCAGTTCAGACACCCGTACGCGCTTGGACGAGTTCCAGGAGGCGTGCGATGTGCTCGGTGTGGACCGGCGCAGGGTCGCCTGGCTCGACGACGAGCGCGCGGCCAGCCCCAGCGCGCATCTTCCCGAGCTGGTCGCACTGATCGAATCGGGCCCGGACGTGTCACTGGCGGTATCCCGGCCGGCCGCCCTGTTCATCCCGGCCGGTGGCCATCACCAGGACCACCAGGCCGTACATCTGGCCGCCCTCGCCGCAGTACGGCCAGGCTTTCGCGCTGGCCGGCCGCTGCCGCGTGTCGTACTGGGCTATGACGGGCCCGAAGACCGGGCCTGGCTCGCCGGTCCCTCACCCCGGCCCGTGCTCGTCGACATCACCCCGACCCTTCAGACCAAGGCCAAGGCTCTCGCCTGTTACCGCAGCCAGCTGCGGGAGGACCCACACCCCCGCAGCATCGAGAAGATCCAGGCGCAGGACTGCGCGGCCGGCGCGGAGGTGGGCACCCCCGCGGCCGAGCGGTTCGCCGTGTATCGCATGGCGTTCTCATGAGCGGCGCCAGCCCGGCCGTTGGCCACGTTCTCGTCGCGCACCAGCCGGCCTACCTGCCCTGGCCTGGCTACTTCGCCCGGCTTCTGGATGTCGACCGTTTCCTCCTGCTCGACCATGTCCAGTACTCCGCGGGCAGCTGGCAGCAGCGCAACTACGTCCTGGGCCGAGACGGCGAACGCCGACTGCTGACGGTCCCGATCCGCCGGCCACACCATCAACCGATCTCGGACGTCCTCATCGACGACGACCGGTGGCGAGGGCGGCACTGGCGGATCATCTCTGACGGATACCGCCGCGCCCCGTTCTGGCCGCAGTGGGAACCGCGCTTGGCTGCCGTCTACGGCCGGCCCTGGGAGCGGCTCGCCGCCCTGAACGAGGCGCTGCTGCGACTTCTCCTCGATGGATTCGGTATCTCGGTCGACATCGTGCGTTCGAGCGCGTTGAGACCGACGGGCCGCAGTACCGACATGCTGATCGACCTGTGCCGACTGACCGGCACGCGGATGCTGCGGGTCGGCACCGGCGCAACCAGCTACCTCGACGTCGGCAGCCTCGCCCGCGCGGACGTCGGGATCGAGATCGCGACCTACGCCCACCCGCCCTACGACCAGGGCCGCCCGGACTTCAGCCCCGGCCTGTCTGCCCTGGATCTCCTGCTGCACCACGGACCCGACGCTCGCAGCGTTCTGGCCGTCGGTGCGGCGAACAGCCCGTGGACATCGGCCATCCCTACGGAGGACGCCCATGCCGCCCGATGATCAGCCTCCGTCCAGCGGCGCCTTGCGCACCGCACCCGGCCCGGCGCCTATGCAAGCCTGGGTCACCCTCGAAGGCGCCAATGGTGTCGGCAAGACCTACCTGGCCCGCATCGCCCTCCAGCACCTCGGACAGCGGTGTGTGCCGCTGGTCGAGCTTCCTGACCAGGCCCCCGCGCTGCTCCCGGGCCAGGTGATCGGCGCTCTGCGTGCGACCGGCGACCTGTTCCTGCGTACCGGACATCCGCGGACCGAGACCCTCTTGCTGGCCGCGCTTCAGGTCCACCGGCACGAGGCGACGAAGGCGGTCCCGGGGCAGGTCGTCCTGGAGGACCGCGGCCCCCTCAGTGTGGCCGTCTATCAGGCCGCCGTCCTCTCGGCTCAGGCTCCCCTCGACGAAGCGTTCGCCGTGGCCGGTCGCATTCTGGAGCTGCTGGCGCAGTGGCGGCCCCTGCCCACCACCACGCTCCTGCTTGTCGATGACCCGGACCGCTGTCTGGAGCGTTTCGAGCACCGCATCGGCCGCGAGGCCAGCCCGAGCGAGGCGGGACTCATGCAGCGGGTGACCAGCCTCTACCGCCTGTTCGCCGCCGCATCGCCCCAACCGTTCGAGGTCCTGGACCGCACCCACCTGGACGCGGACACCTGCGTGCGGCGCATCGTCGCAGCCTGCGACCAGGCCGCGACCTTGCCCCAGGAGTCCCGATGACCAGGGGTGGCGGCGAGAAGGCGGTCACCCTGCTGTGGGCGCTGCGCAGCCCATGTCCCCTGTCCTGCCGGTACTGCTACTTCGGAACGATCGAGGAGCATCGGGACAGCCCCGTCACCGGGCCGGGAACACTGTCGCACCTGTCGCGCAACGACCTCCCCACGGCTGACGTACTCGCCTTCGCCCGCAGCATCGCCGGGTCGACGGTGAAGCGGGTGTTCCTGGCCGGCGGGGAACCGCTCGTGTGGGCACCCATTCTCAGCCTGATCGAGATCCTGAAGGGCGGTGGCGTGCAGGTCGTCGTCGCCACGAACGGCATCCCGCTGAACCGTCCCGACCTCGCCCGCGCCCTCGTCGACCTTCAGGTCGACGCGGTGTCCGTGTCGTTGGACTCCGTCGATGCCGCCTACCACGATGCCTGGCGCCCGGCGCGCAACGGCAAGGACGGCTGGCAGCAGGTCGTCGACGGCATCGGGTCGCTGGTCGCCGCCCGCGGCGCCGCGCCCGCTCCGCGGGTCGGCGTCTACATGGTCGTCACCCGGCACAACCTCACCGACCTGGCCGCAACCGGCCGCCTCGCCGCGGACCTCGGCTGCGACTACTTCGTCCCGCAGCCCGTCGCCCTCGATTCCGACCACACGCTGCACCGCCAACTGTCCCTGACCACGGACGACCTGCCGGCCCTCGATCAGCAGTTCGCCGCTCTCGCCGACGCACAGCTGCCGGTCTGGACACCACCAGCCGGCTACCCCGGTCAGGTCGCCGACGCGGTCCGGGTCCCCACCGGGTTCGTCCGCGGCTGCTTCGGCGGGCGAAGCCTCTTCTTCATCGAACCCGACGGGTCTGTCTGGGACTGTCCGTCGTCCCTTCGCATCGCCGCTACCCCTGCCTCGCGGCGCCGGACGATTCTGGACGGCACCGCCACCCAGGTCTTCGCCGCAGACGACGGCTGCGCCGACTGCCCACTGTTCTCCGTCGACTGCGTCAACATGTGGCCACTCATGGACTTCGACCAGGTCCTGTCGACCTCCACAGGGACAGCATCGTGAACAGACAGACGCCGATGGAGTTACTCGAACGGGTCGTCGCGCGAATGCCCGATCCCGCCAGCCGCGAACAGGCAGCGCTGCTGGAAGCCGAGCTCGCCGCCACCCACGGCGCCACGCACGCCGTCGCGGTCTCCTCCGGAACCGCGGCCCTGCACACGGCGCTCGTCGCGTGCGACATCGGCGAGGGCGACGAGGTCCTACTCCCAGCCCTCGCCGTGATCATGACCGTGGCTGCCGTCGTGCAGGCGCGCGCCCGTCCGGTGTTCGTCGACGCCGGGCCGGACGGCGAGCCTCTGGACCTCGCCGACGCGGCCTCAAAGATCACGCCCAGGACGCGGGCCCTGCTTCCCGTCCACCTCGGCGGCCGGTCCGGCGACCTGGGCGCCGTCGCCGAGCTGGCCGCAAGCGCCGGGCTGGACCTCATCGAGGACGCCTGCCAGGCACACGGCAGCCGGTATTGCGGACGGCACGTCGGCACCATCGGGAGGGCAGGCTGTTTCTCCCTCAAAGACGGAAAGTTGATCTCGTCCGGTGAGGGCGGCTACCTCCTCACCGACGACCCGGACCTGGCGTCCCGCGCCGCCGCGTTCCAGACCCACTGGCAGATCCCTGCCGCCGGCCAGCCGGCGCTGTCTCGCCTCGGCACGAACTACCGACTCGCCGAGCCACTCGCCGCGCTCGCCCGAGTCAGCCTCGCCGGCTTCGACGAGCGACTCGCCCGTCGCCGGCACGCCGCGAACCGCCTGGTCGACCTCGTCGGCGACGTTCCCGGCCTGGCCCCTATACCGGTCGCCGCGGCGGCACAGCCCAACGGATACAGCGCACTGTGGCGGATCTTGCTGCCGCAGCCGCGGCAGCTGTGTCGCCGCCTCGCCGAGGTCGGCGTCATCAACAGCGTCGGAACGTTCGACCTGCGCGCCGCCCACCTGCATCCGGCCTGCCGCCCATTGCACCCCGCGCCCTGCCCTCGCGCCGAGCACGCGGCGGACTCCCTGCTCGCAGTTCCGGTTCCGCACGACGACACGCGCCTCACCCAGATCGCGACCCTGATCAAGAGCGAGGTATTGGCATGGTGACCCTCGACGACCCCGCACTCCTGGGCCACACGTTCGTCGTCATCGACTTCGAGGCGCTGACCCCCAAAGGCCGGCCCGCGGAACCGATCGAGGTCGCGGCGGTCGCCGGCTCCTTCCGCACCGGCCACTGGGCCGAGACCGGACGGTTCAGCGCCCTGATGCGACCACCCGATGACGTCGCCGTCACCCCGTTCGACGTCGCGCAGACCGGCATCACCGACACGGTGCTGCGCGCTCAACGACCAGCGTCGCAGGTCATGGCCGCTCTCGACGCTCGCCTGACCGCACCGCCCTACCGACTGGTCGCCCACCATGCGCCCACCGAGGCAGGTCTGATCGCCCGCCAACACGAACACTGCCCCCGGCTGGCCGCAACACCGCTGCTGTGCACCGTCCGCCTCGCCCGAGTCGCCTACCCCGAGCTGCGGTCCCACAGCCTGGACACGGTGCTGCATCACCTGGGCATCCCACTGCCCGCGAACCGGCACCGCGCCCTGCCCGACGTGGAGCTGACCGTCGCGCTGTTCGGACGACTGCTCACCGATGGCGCCGCCACCGACCGGTGGTCCACCCTCGCCGACCTCGACCGCCTCGGCGGCGTACCACCCAAACGAGCAACGCAGGTACCGGCGGACACTAGCACCCAACAGCCGCTGTTCTGACGCAGGCCGTGTTAGCTGTGCGCGAGTTCCTCGACTTCGCTGAAGCGGGCGAACAGTTCCTTGGCCTGCAACCGGGAGTCCTCGGCGATGTCCGCCCCGTCGGCGAGCTTCTGCTCGTCGAACCAGCGCACCCTCGTCTCCGGGGGCTGCACGTCACCGTCCCAGAACGCCACGAAGACATGGTCGACGTGGACGTGCCGTTCGCTGGTGTGGCTGTCCGGGCTCGCGGCCATCTCCACGATCCACCAGGGCGCCACCACGGGCGTGTGCGGGAAACCGTCCGGCAGCGGGGTCGCGGGACCGGCGACCAGGCGCACGCGGCATCCCAGCTCCTCGACGACCTCCCGGGTCGCGGCTTCCGCTGGGCTTTCGTCCGCCTCGACGTGACCTCCCGGCGGAATCCAGCCCGCAAACCGCGGATGCCACATCATCGCCACCCGCCAGCCTGCTTCCTCGCCCTGGCGGAAGACGAAGACCGTCGCCGTCGCCTCTTTGATCATCGTCTGTGTCTCTCCGCTCCCGCCTTCGCCGGCGCCCTCGCAGGAATGGCGCGAGCCTCCCATACCGCCCCCAACCGAGCCCGACACGACACCCCACACCCACGCCAAGACACCGGTACGTGCCGGCCCCAGAGGGCGTTGCGGACCCGGACGAGTACGGGAGGTGGCCATGGAACCCGTCTGGAACGGGGTCCTGACCTGCGACTACGAGCGAACCCGCCCCCAGGCCAGCCACCTGGAGTGGGATCTCTACACCGAGGCTCTCATGCGGTGGCCCCTGATCCTCATGGACAACCCCACGCCGTATGGCCAGCTCCGCCGCGCGGGCATCGTCGACATCCCCGAGCCAACCCACCGCAACCTGACAAGCACCTGGCACCGCCAGCTCGCCAGCCTGGACTACGCCATCAACCTGATCACCCGCGCGACCCACGACCGGGACGTCGCCGGCGCCGCCCTCGACCGCGTTGACGCCGCCAGGCGGCAAGGCGACGTCGGCGATCTCACGCGAGCGCTCGCGGCAGCGACCGCGGCCTTCACCAGGGTCAACGCGACGCACATCGTGAACTGGCTGCTCCCCGAAGACCACTGGGAACGCCTGCTCACCGACTTGTTCGGCTTCCGCGACGCCGCGCTCACCTGCCTGTCGGCGCTCCAGCTTCCCGCCACCCCCGGACACATCCTGGCCACCCAGATACAGCCCCCCCACCAGTCGGAAGAGGCGACCGCCGCGGACATCGAGGCGGCGGCTCGACAGCAGGAACCGACAACCCCGGCCGCTGACCTGATCACACAGCGCACGCGGGCCGCCCGCCGGCGCGAAGCGTGGACCACCGCCGCCCTCCTCGCGGCGGCCGGCAACGACCGGGTCGTCACGGAGATCCGCGCCATGGCCTTGCTCCTCGGGTGGGCGGCCGACAGCGAGGAGCGCCGTAAGGAACTACGCGAACGCTTTCTGACCGCCGCGCACGCCTGGTGCTACCTCACCGACACCGATCTGAGCCGGATCACCGCAGCCGACCTCCAAGGAGAGGACCGCGATGCACTCCGTTGAGGTCATCAGACTGGCCAACGCCATCGACCCTGCCCTGCACGGCGGCAAGGCCACCGCCCTCGCGACAATGATCCACCACGGGCTACCGGTACCCGACGGACTCGTCCTGCCAGCCGATCTCCCAGACGACCGGCTCACGAGCGCGGTCTCCACCGTGCTGGACTGGGCAACCTCCATCGACACCCGCTATGGCATCGTCGCCCGCTCCTCAGCACCTGCGGAAGACGGTCGCGAGGCGTCCTTCGCCGGTCTCCACACCTCCCGATTCACCCCCACCCATCCCGAGGCGCTCCTCGCTGCCGTCCGCGAGGTGCGCGCCTCCGCGATGACGCCTGCACTCGCCGCCTACGCCGCGCGTCGCCACGTACGCCCCACCCCACACCTCGCGGTGCTCGTCCAACCAGCCGTCCGTCCACACACCGCAGGGGTGCTGGCCGCCGCCCGCGACACCGACGGCCTTCGGTCGTGGGCCCTCGACGCTGTCCGCGGCCTCGCGCTACCGGTAGTCGACGGAAGCCAGCGCGGCGAACGCCACCACAGCACCCGCGACAACCCGACGCCGGCCGAGCAGGATGTGATCCTTCTACCCGGAACCGTCGACGAGCTCCGCCAGCCACCCGGCGAATGGATCGCCCTGCCCGCAGCCCACGGACAACCACCACAGCACACTAAGATCCAAACCTCGGCAGCCGGCCTGCTCCACCTCTACACTCCCGCGCCGATCTCTGACGCCCACCTGCTCACCACATCGACGCGGAACCGCCTTCTCCGTCTTGCCGGCCGTGCCGCCGCGGTGCTCAACCTCGACCGCATCGACGTCGAGTGGGCCGTGACCGCCGACGACACCATCCACATTCTTCAAGCACGCCCGCTCACCAGCCCCGTCCCCGACCCCGCTCCCGATGCGCTCCCTGGCGACGGCTCGGTCTGGCACGGCATCCCCGCAGCACCTGGCCGCGGCACCGGCCCCGCCCATCACCACCATCCCGAGGCCATAGCCCTCACCGACGAAACGCCCGCCAGAGCCGTGCTCATCTGCGACAACATCGGCCCCGAAGCGCTCCCGGCTCTCCTGGCCACCCCAGCGGCGATCGCCGCGACATCCGGAGGGCCGCTCTCTCACGCCGCCATCGTCGCCCGCGAAATCGGCATCCCCTGCGTGACCGCCTTGCCCCGCGAACTCCTCAAGGTCAAGCCCGGCACCCAACTCACCGTCGACGGAACAGCGGGAACGGTCCGACGCGCCGTCACGGCCGAAGAACGGCCACACCGACAACCACCAGCACTCACCGGCGCAGCCGTCGTCACACCGACACGACCGGCAGCCATCCCCTCCGACGAACGAGCGGCCACTCTCCTTCTCCATACACCGACACGACCGGCAGCCATCCCCTCCGACGAACGAGCGGCCACTCTCCTTCTCCATCTCCCAGACGATGAACTACCGCTCCTCCGCAACGACACCGAAGCCGCCTCACACCCGACACCCGTAGGCGTTTTCCAACCCAGCGAAGAGCCACCGCTCCCGCCACTGCCGACCGGCTACCAGGAACACCACCTACCGGGACTCGGCAGAATTGCCTGGCCTACCGATGCCGGCCCCCTCCCCGACCGTCTGGTCGCCCTTGAGGGCCGGCAGGCCATTCACGAGCGGCCGATCCGCCCCGCCAAACCCACCTGAACCATCGGCTCAGGATCGCGTACCAAGGGGCCGCCGTAGGAAGATGACTGTGTGAGATTATCGAAAAGACCCGCGAGTTCTGGCCGGAACTCCTCCTGCGGCGGGAGGAGCACGACATCTGCCCAGAGGGCTGACCTCAATGCCACTTCCACTAAGTCGATCAAGCTGCTACCTGGGGTTTCGTGGGGTTGGCGAGCCTGATCGTGGGCGGGGCGTGGTGGCGGAGGCCGCGCTGGCCGGGTTTCTTGACCGGATACTGGTTGTGGCGCGCCCGGCGGACGACGCGGGGGTAGGTGCGTTCGCGGCGGGTGTTGAGCCGGGTCGGTCGGGTGATGTCGGTGGCGGTCTCACCCTGAGTGCGTGCCCGCTG